>JANMHH010000077.1:0-5856 GCA_031375065.1 Rubrivivax sp.
GGGGCGGTGGTCGACTCGGTGTCAGACGTGCTCGAACTGAGCAAGGACAACATCAAGCCGTCGCCCGAAATGAGCACCTCGATGGACGCCAACTACATCACCGGCATCGGCACGCTCAAGAGCGGCCACGGAGAGACCGAGAGCGAGCGCATGCTGATCCTGATGGACATCGAAGGCCTGATGTGCAGCAGCGACATGGGTTTGATCAACGACTGATGTCGAGGACGGCTATCGACATCTGATTGAAACGACCGATGCCCACGGCAGCTGGGCTGCCGTGGGCCAGTCAGGGCCCGCTCCATGCGGGCCTTCTCACGTGTTTGTCAGCAGCGCCAGCCACACGCCGCGTTGCAGGGCGCTAAGGGCAAGGGGCAAGGGGCAAGGGGCAAGGGGCAAAGGGCAGAGGGCAGAGGACGGTAGACCTCAAGCTGAACACCCGGGTGCCGATGTTCACTCAGTGACCGGTAAAAAGATCGGTCACGACAAAAAACCACCCCCGCTTTCACGGAGACCTCCATGCACCGCAAAACCCCCAGCCTGATCGCCTTGGCCTTGACCCTGTCCTTCTCTTCGATCGCCCTGGCCAGCAAGGACGCCAGCAAGGACGACGCCATGGCGATGGTCAAGAAGGGCGTGGCTTTCATCAAGACCCAAGGCATTGAAAAGGGCTACGCCGAAGTCAGCAACAAGGCCGGTCAGTTCATCGACCGCGACCTTTACCTGGTGGTCTACGGCCTGGACGGCAAGTGCCTGGCCCACGGTGCCAACCCCAAGCAGATCGGCCGCGACCTGATCGACCTGACCGACGTCGACGGCAAGTACTTTGTCAAGGAGCGTGTGGCCATGGCCAAGACCAAGCCAGCAGGCTTCTGGCAGGAATACAAGTTCACCAACCCGGTCAGCAAGAAGATCGAGCCCAAGGTCATGTACTGCGAGAAGCTGGGCGAGACCGCGGTCTGCGGTGGCGTCTATCAATAAGCCCGCAGCGGTCGACTTCCGCTTCAAGCACCCACCCCTTGAGGGAACACTCTTGTGAAACTCAGCCTCAAACTGATTGCCGCGCCCTTGTTGACAGCCGCAGTGGCCCTGGGCTCCGGCGCGCTCTACGGGGGGCTGACCTACCACGATGCGGAGCAAGCCCACCAAGCCGCGGCGCGGGACCTGGAGCACTTCAAGACCCTGTCTCACGCGCAGGAACAGGTGGCCCAGGTTCGTGCAGAAGTCTTTCGCACGCTGACCATCATCGCTTCGATGGAAGAGGACAAGGTCAAGGTCTTTCGGGCTGACCTGGGCCAGCAGCTGGGTGGTGTTCAGCGCGTGGTGCAGACGCTGGCCGAAGCGGCGGGCGCCGACGCGGACATCACCCGCCACAGCGTGGCCGTGGTACCGCAGCTGCAGCAGTACCTGGCACGCTGCGACAAGGCCATCGACCTCAGTGGCATGGACCCCAACATCGGCATTGGAGCCATGAAGGCGGCGGAAGAAAGCTACAAAGCTGTGGCCGCTTCGTTGCAGGCCTTGTCGATGCGCATCGAAGCCCTGCAGAACGAACGTGCCGTCGCCGCCACGGAGCGCACCAACACCCTGACCGCGGTTCTCGGTCTGGTCATGCTGCTGGCCACGGCTACCGCCCTGGCACTGGCCTGGCGCATGCAAAAGCGCGTGACCGCTGAGCTGGCGCGGGCGGGTCGCATGGCCGACGACGTGGCCCAGGGCAGACTGAACGGTGTGGTGCAAAGCGACGTCGACGACGAGATCGGCGACCTGATCCGTTCGATGGGCCGCATGGTCGAACAGTTGCAGGCCTCCTTGCGCACCGTGCGCGAAGCCACCAATCACATCAGCACCGCAGCGCAGGAGATCGCGGTCGGCAACGGTGACCTCAGCCAACGCACCGAGCAGGCCGCCAGCGCCTTGCAGCAGTCCTCCAGTTCGATGGACGTTTTGACCGGCACCGTGCGCCAGACGGCCGATTCCGCACGCACCGCCAACCAACTGGCGGCTTCGGCCAGCGCCGTGGCGCAGCGCGGTGGTGTGGTGGTGTCGCAGGTCGTCAGCACCATGCAGGAGATCAACACCAGCTCGCGCCGCATCGCCGACATCATCAGCACCATCGACGGCATTGCCTTCCAGACCAACATCCTGGCGCTCAACGCGGCCGTGGAGGCGGCCCGGGCCGGCGAGCAGGGCCGCGGCTTTGCCGTGGTGGCCAGCGAAGTGCGCAGCCTGGCCCAGCGCAGTGCCGACGCGGCGCGCGAAATCAAGGCCTTGATCAGCGCCAGCGTCGAACGGGTGGAAACCGGCACCCGGCAGGTCACCACGGCGGGTGACACCATGGCCGAAATCGTTGCCAGCGTGCAGCGGGTCAACGACATCATGGGCGAAATCAGCGCCGCGGCGGGCGAACAGAGCGCCGGCATCAGCCAGGTCAATGGCGCGGTCTCGGAACTCGACGGCATGACCCAGCAAAACGCCGCCCTGGTCGAAGAAAGCGCCGCGGCGGCTGAAAGCCTGAAACAGCAGGCCCACCTGCTGGCCGAGGTGGTGGGTCGCTTTGAGCTGGGTGCGGCAGCGGTGTTCAGTGCCGCCGCAGCACCCCGGGTGGCAGCGCACGCCGTGATCTCCCGGGTTCAGGCCCAGGCCCGAAGGCCCGCAGCGGCAGCAGCCCCTGTCGCCGCTGCGGTCGCAGCCCCAAGCGTTGCCGGCAAGAGCAGCAGCGACGAATGGGAAAGCTTCTAGCCGCTGGTTCGCCGCAGCCCCGGGTCAGCGGCACTAAACCGCGCCGGCGCGTCGCAAGGTCTCGAGCACCGGGCGTTTGAGCACGTCGCGCAGGCCCCACCAGCCCGCTGCCCACGCCAACAAGGCACCGGTCACCATGCCCACCGCGGGCACCCAGGGTGATGGGTTCCAGGTGAACTCAAAAGCGTAGCGGGCCAACAGCCAGCCGACGGCCATGGCGGCCACCGAAGCCAGCAGCCCGGCCAACGCGCCCACGCCCAGCAGTTCGGCCCTTTGCACCTGGGCCAGCAAGCGGCCGCCGGCGCCCATGGCCCGCATGATGGCGAACTCACGCGCACGCGCTTCACGGGTGGCGCTGATCGCCGAGAACAGCACCACCAAGCCAGCCATCAAGGTAAAGCCAAACAGAAATTCGACCGCCCGAACCACCTGGTCCAACACCCGCTGCACCTGCGCGATGCTGGCCGACACGTCGATGTTGGTGATGTTGGGAAAGTCGCGGCTCAGGGCGTTGTCAAAACTGGGCTGGCCCGCCACGGCGGCGGGCGCGCGAAAAGCGCTGATGTAGGTGATGGGCAGTTCGGGCATCGCGCTGCGCGGGAAGATGACGAAGAAGTTCACCCGCATCGAGCCCCAGTCCACTTTGCGCAGGCTGGTGATGCGCCCGTCGACAAACTGGCCCGCCATGTCAAAGCGCAGGGTGTCGCCCAGCTTCAGGCCCAGCTCGGTGGCCAGCCCTTCTTCCACCGACAAGCCACCCACCTCGTCGACCACCCAAGCCCCGCCCACGACCTCGTTGTGGACCGGCGCCGCGCCACCGTGGCTGATGTTGAATTCACGGTCGACAAGCCGCGCAGCGCGCTCGGCCGTGAAACTCTTGGCCGTGACCGTTTGGCCGTTGATGGCCAGCAGCCGGCCGCGGATCATCGGGTACCAGTCAAAGCGCGCCACCCCGGCCTGGGTCAGCCGCTCTTTGAAGGCGTCGGCCTGTTCGGGCTGCAGGTTGATGACAAAACGGTTGGGCGCGTCGGGCGGCGTGGCCTTGCGCCAGCTGCTGATCAGGTCGGTGCGCAGCAGCACCAACAAGATCAAGGCCAGCAGACCCACCGCCAGCGCGCTGACCTGAAGCACCGCAAAGGCCGGACGGGCGGCAATCTGCCGCGTCGCCAAAACCAACCAGCGCGGTGCGCGGCTTTCTGGCACCGCGCGCTTGAGCAGCCTGACTGCCAGCCAGGACAGCAGCGCAAAAACGGCTACCGCCACCGCAAAGCCACCCACCGCGATCAGGCCCAGCTTGGGGTCGGACGAGACCGCCAGCAGCAGCGCCACAAAGCCGCCGATGCCGGCCAGCAAAACGCCGGCCGAGCCCGTCTTCAGGCCACCCACGTCACGGCGGATCACGCGCAGCGGCGGCACGCGTGACAGCTGCAGCACCGGTGGCAGGCCAAAGCCCAGCAGCAGCGTCATGCCCACGCCCACACCAAACAGCGCCGGCCAGGGCCCCGGCGCCGGCAACTGGGCGTCGACCAAACCGGCCAGCAACCAGACAAAGATGAAGTGCACCAGCAAGCCGATCAAGACGCCGGCGATGCTGGCGGCCAGCCCAACCAGGCCGAACTCCAGCGTGTAGGCCCCCGCGATGCGCTTCTGGCTCAAACCCAGCACCCGCAGCATGGCGCAGTCGTCCAGGTGACGCTGCGCAAAGTCACGTGCCGCAATGCCCACTGCCACCGCAGCCAGCAGGGCCGCCAGCAGCGCCACCAGGTTGAGGAATTTTTCGGCTCGGTCGAGCGTCTGTTTCATCTCGGGGCGGCCGCTTTGCATCGACTCCACCCGCACACCGCGCCAGGGCACGGCCTTGATCTGGGTCTCCGCCCAGTCGACAAAGCTGCGCACCGTGTCGTCGCCGCGGCCGGCACCCCAGCTGTCGGGCGCGGCCACCGCCAGGCGGTAGCCGACCCGGCTGGCGGGCTGGATCAAACCGGTTGAAGCCAGGTCGGCCTCGGCCAGCATGACGCGCGGCGAAAAGCTCGAGAAGCCGGCCCCGCGGTCGGGTTCGATCACGATGATGCGGTCGATGCGCAGCGTGGCTTCACCCAGCAGCAGCGGGTCGCCCACCTTCAGCTGCAGCGAGTCGAGCAGCGCGGCGTCGACCCAGACCGTGCCCGGTTGGGGTGCGGCAGCGACGGTCTGGATCGGGCCGCCGGGCACGGACTGCAGCTGCAAGCGGCCGCGCAAGGGGTAGCCGGAGCTGACGGCCTTGGCCGCGACCAACCGGGTGGCGCCGCCTTGGGCCTCGGGCGCGCGCGCCATGCTGGGGAAGCCCGTGCTGGTGGCCACCCGCAAGCCCATCTCGGCTGCTTTAGCGGCCACTTCGGATGGTGCGGGCCGGTCGCTGCCGACCATGGCATCGCCACCCAACAGCTGGCGCGCGTCGCGTTGCAGGCCGTTGTTCAAACGATCGGCAAAAAAGCCCACGGCCGTGAGTGCGGCCACCGCCAGCGTCACGGCAATGGCCAGCAGGCGCAATTCGCCAGCGCGGAAGTCGCGCCGGGTCTGACGCCAGGCCAGGGCGGCGATGGTGGGGGGCTGGGTGCGTGCAGGTTCGGTCATGGCCGGCACCATAGCCGATGCGCCCTTCCCCTGCCGGGGGTGGTTGAAATGAAGCCGTTGAACCGAGCATGCAAGGCGCTTGAATGCGCTGGGGCGCCGCCAGTGCTCCAATGCACGCATGAACAGCTTGGCGCCTCTCTTCCTGTCTCACGGCTCGCCCATGACGGCGCTGGAACCACGCCAGGCCGGCGCTTTCATGCAACACCTGGGCAGCACGCTGCGGCGGCACATCGACACCCCCAAAGCGGTGTTGGTGGCCTCGGCGCACAGCCTGAGCCGCGAGCCGGTGCTGCTGGCCGCCGCCCAGCACCAGGCGGTCTATGACTTTGGTGGTTTTGACCCGCGGCTCAACCAGCTGCGCTACGACTCACCTGGCGCGCCGGTCTTGGCGACACGTGTGGCACAGCTGCTGGCAGACGCCGGCCTCGCCAACCATCTGCTGGACCAAGGCGGCCTGGACCACGGCATCTGGACGCCGCTGCGTTTCATGTTCCCGCAAGCCGA
>JANMHH010000113.1:0-3298 GCA_031375065.1 Rubrivivax sp.
GTTGCCGGCCTTGCAGCGCGCAGCGTTGGCGCTGGCCGCCATTGAAAGCGACGTGGCCGGCACCGCGAAGCCTGCCAAACCTGCCGTTGCGCCGCGTCGCAAAGCCTGACAGGCAGCCGTCTTTCCCGACTTGAATCGACCTGGAGCCAACCCGGCAAACCCCATGAACGACCTGGCTTCCCTGCGGCCCGCAGTCACCGTTTCAGTGCGCGATGTCTTTGGCATCAACAGCCCCCTGCAGGTGCCGAGCTTTGTCGAGCGCGACGAGCACGTGCCCGACATCGACCCCGCCTACCGCTTTAACCCCGATGTGACGCTGGCCATCCTGGCCGGCTTCACGCGCAACCGCCGTGTGCTGGTGCAGGGGCTGCACGGCACCGGCAAGAGCACCCACATCGAGCAGGTGGCGGCGCGCCTGAACTGGCCTTGTGTGCGGGTCAACCTGGACGGCCACATCAGCCGGCTCGACCTGGTGGGCCGCGACGCCGTGGTGCTGCGCGATGGCCAGCAGGTGACCGAGTTCCAAGAAGGCATCGTGCCCTGGGCGCTGCAGCGGCCGGTGGCGCTGGTTTTTGACGAGTACGACGCCGGCCGGCCCGACGTGATGTTCGTCATCCAGCGCGTGCTGGAGCGCGAAGGCAAGTTCACGCTGACCGACCAGAACCGGGTCATCAGCCCGCATCCCTTCTTTCGCCTGTTTGCCACCGCCAACACCGTGGGTCTGGGCAACCTGAACGGCCTGTACCACGGCTCGCAAAAACTCAACCACGCGCAGATCGACCGCTGGAACATCGTGGCGTCCTTGAACTACCTGCCCGCCGACGAAGAGATCGCCATCGTCCTGGCCCGCGTGCCGTCGTTGGCCGCCGACGAACGCGGCCAGTCTCAGGTGGCGGCCATGGTGGCGCTGGCCGACCTGACGCGCAAAGGCTTCGCGGCGGGTGACCTGTCGACCTTGATGTCGCCGCGCACGGTGATCACCTGGGCCGAGAACTGCGAGATCTTTCGCCAGGTGGACACGGCCTTTCGGCTGTCCTTCCTGAACAAGTGCGATGAGGCCGAGCGGCCGCTGGTGGCCGAGTACTACCAGCGCTGCTTCGGCGCGGAGTTGGCCGAAGCTTTTGAAGGCGGCGGCGGGGCCTGAATCCAGCAGCGCCATCAACACCGAAGCCCGCGCAACAGCCCGCACAACAGTCCGCACTGCAAGCGATGCCCATCCAACAAGCGCATCAACCCACGCATCAGGTCAGCCTGACACGCCATCATCAGCGCGTGGAAGAGCTGTGCGGCGCGCTGGTGCGTGCGCTCACCGGTCAGCGCGATTTGCATTTCCGGGCCCGGCGTCTGCACCGGGGCGCTCGGTTGCTGCCCATCGCCGCGCCGCACTTGTACCCTTCTCCCGACGCAGACTTCTGCTGCTTTCGCGGCGCCGCCGACGGTTTGGCCCTGCGTTTGCTGCACTCGGACGCAGCACTTCACCTGATGCACGCGCCGCCGCCGGGCGCGGCCCGCGCGGTGTTTGACCTGCTCGAGCAGCAGCGCGTGGAGTCGCTGGTGGCGCAGACCTGGCCCGGTGCGCGCGCCAACCTGCGCCACCGCTTCGAGCACTGGTCGGCGGCCTTTGCGGCGTCCGACCTGATCGAAACCAGCAGCGGTTTGCTGCTCTTTGCCTTGGCCCAGACCACCCGTACGCACCTGACCGGCGAGCCGGTGTTTGAAGCCGCCGAAGACGCCATCGAAACCACCCGCGGCAACTTGATGCAAGTGGCCGGCCATCACCTGCTGCAGATGAAACGCGATCGCCACTCGCAGGCCCGCTTTGCACCCCACGCGCTGGCCCTGGCAAACCTGCTGGCCCAGATGTTGGAGGACCTGCGTGGCCAAGGTGCTGAAGCCACCGCAGAAGCCAACGAAGACCGCGCGCTGAGCCTCTTCACGCTGCGCGTGGACATGGGCGAGAAGTCCGACGAAGCCACCGTCGTGGCCGACCACGGCAACAGCCGTGTGCTGGAAGAGGCCGGCCATCGCTACCGCGTGTTCACGCGTGAATTCGACCAGCAACTTCTGGCCGTGCAGCTGGCCCGCACTGAAGAGCTGCACACCTTTCGCGAAGCGCTGGACACACGCATCGCCCGTTCGGGCTTGAACATCGGCCGCCTGGCCCGCCAGCTGCAAGCGCTGTTGGCGCAAGAACAGCCCGACGACTGGGACAGTGGCCAGGAAGAGGGCCGTATCGATGGGCGGCGGCTGGCCCAGTTGGTGGCCTCACCGACCGAGCGGCGTTTGTTCCGCACCCCGCACCTGGAGCCGCAGGCGCGCTGTGCGGTGGCTCTGTTGATCGACTGCTCAGGCTCTATGAAACAGCATGCGGACAACACGTCGTTGCTGGCCGATGTGCTGGCGCGCGCGCTGGAACAGGCTGGTGTGCTGGTGGAAGTGCTGGGCTACACCACGGCAGCCTGGAACGGCGGCCGCGCCGCCAAGGCCTGGCAGCGTGCCGGCCGGCCCGCCAACCCCGGGCGCTTGAACGAAGCGCGCCACCTGATCTTCAAGGACGCCGGCACCGCATGGCGGCGCTCGCGCCTGGGCCTGACGGCGCTGCAAAAGCCCGACCTGTACCGCGAAGGCATGGACGGTGAAGCGGTGGAATGGGCCTGCGCTCGCCTGCGCGCGCTGGGCGCAGTGGCCACCGGCCACGACATCGACCGCAGACTGCTCATCGTGCTGTCAGACGGCAGCCCGATGGACACCGCCACCCACCTGGCCAATGACGTGCACTATCTAGACCACCACCTGCGCCAGGTGGTGGAAGAGCAAGAAGCGCGCGGCGACATCGACATCCTGGGCCTGGGCGTGGGGCTGGACCTCAGCCCTTTTTACAGTCGTTGCCAGGCACTGGACCCGGCCGCCGCCGTCAGCCACGCCACCTTGGGCGAGGTGATGGAACTGATGTCGGGCCGGCGCCGGCGCTGAACCGCCGGACCCGTTCCACCCGTCCGACCGATTCAACCCATCCACCCCATCCACCCTGGAGAAGACCCATGGTCTTGCTTGAATTTTCAATGGCTCCACGCGGCCACGCCGAAAGCCTCAGCAACGATGTTGCACGTGTCATCGACGTCATCGACAAGAGCGGCCGGCCCTACCAGTTGACCGCCATGGGCACGTTGATCGAAGGCGTGTGGGCCGACGTCATGGCCGTGGTGACGGCCTGCTTTGAAGCGCTGAAAACCGACTGCCCGCGCATCAGCGTGCACCTGAAGGCCGACTTCCGCGCCGGGCACAGCGGGCGATTGAC
>JANMHH010000154.1:0-32080 GCA_031375065.1 Rubrivivax sp.
GGTGGTGATGGGCTTGGTGCACCCCAAACGGGTCAAGCGCAACGCCGACTCCAAGCCCGGTGATGTGCTGATCCTGGGCAAACCGCTGGGCGTGGGGGTGATGAGTGCGGCGCTGAAAAAAGAGCAGCTGAGCCCGGCCGGCTACGCGCAGATGATTGCCAACGCAACCCAGCTCAACACACCGGGCCCTGACTTGGCCGAACTGGCGGGCGTGCATGCGGTCACCGATGTCACCGGCTTTGGGCTGGCCGGCCACGCGCTGGAGCTGGCGCGCAGCGCCCAGTGTCAGGTTCGCATCGACTGGGCCAGCGTGCCGCTGCTGGGCGGCGTGCGCGACCTGGCCAGCCAGGGTTTTGTGACCGGGGCGTCGGCTCGCAACTGGGTCGGCTACGGTCAGGAGGTCGCACTGGCCGCAGGCTTTGCGGCCGTCGACCAGGCCCTGCTGACCGACCCGCAAACCAGCGGCGGTTTGCTGGTTTCCTGCGAGCCGGCTGCCGTGGATGCGGTGCTGGCCATCTTCCGCCGCCATGGCTTCGATCACGCTGCGGTGGTGGGTGATGTGGTCCAGGCCGCTGCCGATGGCGCCCGTCTTTTGGTGCGCTGATGGGTGGTGGGTGGTGCGCACGCTGGCATGCTGAAGGCGTGCTGGCCGTGGGCTGAGGGTGTGCTGGAGATGTGCTGAAGGTGTGCTGACGCTGCCTTGAAAGGGCGCTGGCTGCAGCGCCGTTCTCAAGTCGCTCCGGGCCGGGCCGACAACAGGGCTGACCGGGCGTGAACAGCGCGCCGTGAGCGTTCGCCGAGGCGGCCTGTCTCAGCAGGCGCACAGGGTTCGTCGACTCGGTCAATGAACTCACCCGCCCCCATGCCCACCCCCTCCAAACACCGCCCCCGCTGTGCGCGCTGTGGCAGCCCGGCCCAGCGTGTTCACCGGCAGCCCCAGGAATTGCGCCTGGGTGCCGGCACGGGCATGCGCCGCTATGCCTGCGCGGCTTCTGGCTGCGGTTGGCAGGGTTTGCTGCCCCGCCAGGGCCGCGCGGCGGCGCGCGGCCAGCCCCCGGCGCTGAAGCTGCGCCACCACCGGTGGCTGGTGCCGCTGGTGCTGCTGGCCATGGTGGGCGTGGGCTTGGCGGCGCTGGTGGTCAAGGCGCTGCAGCACTGACAGTGCGGCTCACTTTGCACTGTCTGGCGAGGGCCACTGCGGTCGGCCGTTGCCGGCGGCCGACGCTTTGCAAGTGAAATCTGCCGAACGCTCGGCTTGGCAACCGCGGCGCCACCCAACCGCTACTTCAGGCCCAGAAAAACCTTGACCGGCGCCACGCTGCGCACGGGGTCTTCTTCTTGCGGCACATGGCCCAGTTCTTCAAAAACCACCAGTTGGCTGCCGGCAATTTGCTGCTTGAACAGCTGGCCTGTGGCAGGCGGAATCAGGCGGTCGCGTCCACCCCACAGGATCAAGGTGGGTTGTTTCAGCGTGGCGATGCGCTCGGCATGTTCACCGTTGACCAGGCCCTGCATGCGCAGTCGCAGCGCGCGGCGGTTGCCTTCGCGCAGGGTCAGCTCGAAGTAACGGTCGACCAGAGCCGGTGTGACCTTGCTCGGGTCGCCGTACACGCTGACCACGCTTTGCTGCACCAAGGGTCGCGGCAGCGTCCATTCACTCAGGCGGTTGAGCAAGGGCACCCGGGACAACTGAAAGCCCAGCGGGATTTCCACCGGTGTGAAGGCCGGGCCTGCGGCGTCCACCAGCACCAGCGCGGCCACCCGCTGCGGCGCGGCGTAGGCGGTGCGCCAGGCCACCTCGCCGCCCAGCGAATTGCCACCCAACACCACGCGGTCGATCTTCAGCGCATCCAGCAGGTCCAGCACGAAGCGGGCGTAGGTGTCGCCACGGTAGTCGTCGGCTGCGTACTGGCCGGCAAAAGGGCCGGTCAGGCCAAAACCGGGCAGGTCAAAAGTGATCACGCGACGCTGGCCCTTGAGCGCACGAACCCAGCCTTCCCAGGTGTGCAGGCTGGCCGAGGTGCCGTGCACCAACACGATGGGCAGCGGGTCGTCGCGCGGGCCTTCGTCGCGCAGGTGCACCAGCTGCCCCTTGATCTCGACGAAGTCCGACGGGGCGGGGGCCCATCGCGCCACCAGCGCCTGCACGGGCCAGTCGGGGGCGCGACTGAGCGCCAGGGCCACAGCCGTCAGGATCAGCAGCAGGCCGATCAGTTTGCGCAGCCAGTCCATCAGTGGGCCTGCGCCGTGTGACCCTGCAGCTGCGGGTCCAGCAGTTCGCGCTCGTCAAAAACAAAACAGCGACCCTGCCAGTGCGGGGCACCGGGCAGCGCTTCAAAGTAGCGCAGGATGCCACCGTCCAGTTGCACGACGTGGTCGATGCCGGCGTCGTGCATCCACAGCGCGGCCTTTTCGCAGCGGATGCCGCCGGTGCAATAGCTGACCACCGTTTTGCCAGCCAGTTCGCCACGGTGCGCCTGCAGCGCGGCCGGAAAGTCGCTGAACTTCTGCAGCCGCCAGTCCAGTGCGCCTTCAAACGCGCCGACGTCCACCTCAAAACCGTTGCGGGTGTCCAGCATCACCACCGGGCGGCCCGCGTCGCAGTGCCCGGCCGCCAACCAGCGGGCCAGCGTGGCCGCGTCGACCGCTGGCGCGCGACCGGCTTGCGGCCGAATGCCGTGTTCGTTCATGCGGATGATCTCGCGCTTGACCTTCACCAGCAGGCGCCTGAAGGGCACCGCCGGTGCCGTGTGCTGCTTGAGTTCAAGCCCCTGGAAGCGCGGGTCCTCGTTCAAGAACGCCAGCCACCGCCCGATGTTGGCGACGCTGCCAGCCAGGTTGAAGTTGATGCCCTCGGGCGCCAGCAGCAGCGTGCCCTTGAGGGCCAGCTGCTGGGCCCGCGCCAGCCATGGCTGGCGCAGCAGGGCGCAGTCGTCGAGTTCGACAAAGCGGTAGGCGGCAACGATCGAAACGGATTCCACGGCGAAGATTCTAGAGAGCGTTCTGAAACCAACCTCAAAGCGTGCACCGCCGGGGCTGCCGAGCAGCCAAGCCCATGGAGAACCCACCTCGTGCTGACCCACTTTTCGCTGCGCAAGGACCCGCTTTCGACTTCAGCGCAAGGCCTGCGCCTGTGCAATCAGTTCGGCTTCGCGTTCAGGGCTGAGCCGTGGGCAACGGGCGCTTGTTTGCGTGTCGGCCAGCACGTCCTGCAGGGTTTGCTGAGGGTCGGTCAGTTGCAGGCCGGCGACGTGCGCGCGGTGGTGGCTGACGTCCATCAAGCCCGCCAAAGCACTGTTCTCAGGCCGGAACAACGGCAGTTCCTCCCAGCCCAGGTCGGCTGACTGCAAGACCGCCGCCGGCACCCAGACGTGGTGACGCGGTGACAGCAGTTCGACAAACCGAGACCAGCGCCAGCGTGGCCCGGCCAGGTTGAAGGCACCGCCCCGGTCGTCGGCCAGCACCGTGACGACGAAGCGGGCCAAGTCGCGCACGTCGATCATTTGCAGGTGGTCACTGCCGTCGCCGGGCGCCAGCATGGGGGCCGCCGCGGTGGCCCGCTGGGCGCGCTGCACCCAATCGGTGTAGCGCTGCCAGGTGTCGCCGGGGCCGACCACCACCTGCGGGCGCAGCAGTGTGCAGCGTTGCCCGTATAGGTCTTGCAGCAGGTCTTCGCAGGCCACCTTCAGCGGGCCGTAACTGCCGCCGTCAACTTCGGTGGTGTCGGGCGCTGCCGCGGGAACCCGGGGGTGGGTTTCAAACACCGGGCGCTGGGTCGGCTGGCCGTAGACCATCACGGCGCTGATGAACACGTAGCGCTGCACGGCATCCATCAGCAGCCGGGCGCTGGCGCCGACCTCAAGGGGGGTGTAGCCGCTGACGTCCACGCAGGCGTCCCACTGCCGGGCGCACAGCGACGCCAGGCCCGCCGTTCCTTGGCTGCGGTCGCCACGCAGCCGCTCGACCTGAACCGGCAGGTTGTCCGCGGACAGGCCGCGGTTGAAGACGGTGACATCGTGACCCGCCTGCAGCAGTGCTTGCGCGATGTGGCGGCCCAGAAACTGGGTGCCGCCCAGGATCAGCGTGCGCGGTCTCGTGGCCATCCGGGTTGCGCGAAGGGGGCGGGTGTTGGTTGTCGAGCCCGGTGCTGGCGCTGCCGGTTCAAGCCGCGTTCACCGCGCTGGCGCTGGCCGCGTTTTTCAGCCGGGGCCGCAGCTCGGCCAGGATTTCATAGCTGCGCAAACGGGCGCCGTGGTCGTGCACGGCGCCGGCCACGATCAGCTCGTTGGCGCCGGTGGCCTGGATGATCTCGTTCAAACGCTCGGCGACGGTGTCAGGACCGCCCACGGCGCTGGCCACCAGCATGCGTTCGACGGTGCTGCGTTCGGCGTCGTTCCACAGGCCCTGCATGCTGCGCACGGGTGGCGGCAGCGGGCCGCGAATGCCGCGGCGCATGCCCAGAAAACGCTGCAGGATGGACGTGAACAGGTATTGCGCTTCGTCGTCGGTGGGCGCGGTCACCACGTTGACCGCCACCATGGCGTGCGACTGCGGCCAACGCGCGCTGGGGCGGTAGGTGCCGCGGTAGATGTCCAGCGCCTGCAACAGCATGTCGGGCGCGAAGTGCGACGCAAACGCGAAGGGCATGCCCAGGTGGGCCGCCAGTTGCGCGCCGTACAGGCTGCTGCCCAGAATCCAGATCGGCACCTCGGTGCCCATGCCCGGGATGGCACGCACCACCTGCTGCGGCTGGGCCGGGCCCAGGTAGGCCTGCAGTTCCAGCACGTCCTGCGGGAAGCGGTCTTCGTCGGCCTGGGCCAAGGTGCGGCGCAGCGCGCGCATGGTGGGCTGGTCGGTGCCCGGCGCGCGGCCCAGGCCCAGGTCGATGCGGCCCGGGTAGAGCGTGGCCAGGGTGCCAAACTGCTCGGCCACCACCAGCGGCGCGTGGTTGGGCAGCATGATGCCGCCGCTGCCGACGCGGATGGTTTGGGTGCCGCCGGCAATGTGCCCCAGCAGCACGGCGGTGGCGCTGCAAGCCAGGCCGTCCATGTTGTGGTGCTCGGCCAGCCAAAAGCGCTTGTAGCCGTGGGCTTCGGCATGGCGCGCCAGGCTCAGGCTATTGCGCAAGGCATCGGCGGCGGTCTGGCCTTCGGCGATGGGGGCGAGGTCAAGTACAGAAAGATCGATCATGGTCCGATCTTCGCATCCCGGCGCCGGCCTTGTTCTAGCCTTGCTCTGGCCTTGCTCCGGCCCGGCCATACTGACAAGTCGTCATGCTGCCTGGCTTGGCCGGGCATCGTGTCCTCTTCTTCAGCGATTGAAAGCCCCCGCATGAATGCCGACCTGCGCCGCGCCCAGGATTTCGCCCAGCGTTTGGGCACCCGCCTGCCCATCCTGATGGCACCGATGTCCGGCGTGCCAGCGGTGGCGCTGGCGTCGGCCATCGGGCGCTCGGGTGCCATGGCGGCTCTGGGTGCGCTGCTGATGGACCCACCCACCCTTCAGGACTGGGTCAGCCGCTACCTCGCCGCCAGCGATGGCCCCTTGCAGATCAACCTGTGGGTGCCGGACCCTGTGCCACACCGAGACGCAGCGCATGAAGCCAGGCTGCAAGCGTTTCTGGGCGGTTTTGGCCCGCCGGTGGCGCCCGACGCGGGTGACGCGCCCTTGCAGGACTTTGCGGCCCAGTGCGAAGCCTTGCTGGCGGCGCGGCCGCGCGCGGTGTCGTCGATCATGGGTTTGTACCCGCCGGCCTTTGTGCGACGGCTGAAAGACGCAGACATCTTGTGGCTGGCCAACGTCACCAGCGTGGCCGAGGCACGCGCCGCGCAAGCCGCTGGCGCCGATGTCATCGTGGCCCAGGGCAGCGAAGCCGGCGGTCACCGCGGGGCTTTTGACGCCGCTGGCGCACGCGACCGCGCAGTGGGCCTCTTTGCGCTGCTGCCGCAGGTGGTGGACGCGGTGGGCCAGCCGGTGGTGGCCAGCGGCGGCATTGCCGACGCGCGCGGGGTGGCCGCCGCACTCACCTTGGGCGCCAGCGGGGTGCAACTGGGCACGGCCTTTTTGTCTTGCCCCGAAGCCGGCATCGCGCCCGCGTGGGCGGATGGTTTGCGCTCTCTGGCGCCCGAGGACACCCAGCTGACACGCGCTTTCAGTGGCCGTTGGGGCCGCGCCATCGCCACCGACTATGTGCGCGCAGCGGCGCAACCCGATGCGCCTGAGCCCGCTCCTTATCCTGTTCAACGCGGTTTGACCACCGCCATGCGCAAGGCCGCCGAACAAGACGGCCGCCTGCAACAGATGCAGGCTTGGGCCGGACAGGCGGCGGGTCTGGGGCTGGCGCTGCCGGCCGAAAACCTGGTGCAGCGCCTGTGGGCCGGAGCACAAGCGCGCCTGGGAGCCTGAGGGCCGGAGCGCTTGGAGGTCTGAAGGCCTGCAGGCCTGGTTCACCGCTGCAGCAGGTGCCCCATCAGCCCTTGCAACTGGGCGTAGCCCGGCCGGTCCAGTTGCAGCAGCCTGAGCCTGACGCCCGGGCGGCGGTTGGGTGAGGTGGCGGCCACGGCCTGCCACAAGGACTGCAGCGTGAGCTGCAGGTGGGGCATGTCGGTGGTCTGGTCAATCAGCACCACCACGCGACGCAGGTCGACGCTGTCCAGCAGGCGGCCGATCTCATAGCGGCAGCCTTGGTTGGTGGGCGAAAAGCTGCGCAGGTCCATCAGCACGGCGTCGCTGGCCGCGGCCAGGCGCTGCATGCTCATCTGCCAGGTGTCGGCGCGGCAAAACAACTCGTCGATGCGGTGCTGGCCGTCGGGTGCGGGTCGGGCGTCAAAGGCGGCCAGCCGGGCCTGCAGGTCGGCCGGCCCAGTCACGAACTGGCGCGCCAGGTGGCCTGCGACAAAGTCGAGAAACTCGTGTGGCTCCACCGTGGACGTGACCAGGTCGGGCCCGGCGATCATGGCCATCGGTCCCAAGCCTTGCCAATGCTTGCGCAGGCGGTCAAACAGCCTTTCGCTGCGCGCACCCAGGGTAAACACGCGCAGCACCAGCAGGCGCGGGCTGGCTGCGGGGCTGCTGGGCATCAGGCGCCACAGCAGGGCCGCTGTGGCGCGCGCGGCGACGAAGGCGACCGGACCGGCCAGCGCCCAGGCCGGTCCCTGAAACACCAGGCCGACCGCCTGCACGATGGCGAACAACAGGAACAGTGCATCCAGCGTCAGCGAGACCTCGCTGAGGGCCCGCGCCTGGTAACGCCGACCCAAAAACTTCAGCAGCGGCCACGCCAACGCTGCGGCAGCGACCATGCCCAGGGCCAGCAGCGCAAAAAAGGTGCCTGCGCCGCCCAGGCCCACCGCCGAGCCCAGCTGAACCACCTTGCGCAAGGCGGCCTCGTGCCCTTGCAAGACGCTGACCAGCACCTGCGAGCCCAACAGCGAGACCAGCATGAAGGTCAGCACCAGCGGCCCCACCGCGCGGATGCGGCGCCACATGAAGGCCATGGCCAGCGCGGTGGGTAGCGCGTTGGTGCTGCCCCACAACAGCAGCGCGCTCAGGGCGGCGGCAGCCGGGGCTTCCTGCAAGCCGGCGATCGACAGCAGCAGGAAAAGACTGAAATAGGCGCCCAGCAGCCAGACGCGGTGGCGCGTGTCGTAGGCCGCCACCAACATCACGGCCAGCAGGGCGGGCCACAGGTGGGCCAAGACCAGCACGCTGGTGCGCAGCGGCAGCCACGCCAGCTGGGAGCTGCTCAGGAAGGCGGCGCTCATGATCAGTGCGTAGACCAGGCCGGCCGCCAGATAGATGGCCGCTGAGCGCCAGGGCAGCCAACGGGCATGTCGACTCAGCGCTGAATCGATCGCCGGGGTTGTGGTGTGGAGCTGCTGCAGTTCCAGCGGCGCCAGTGCTGGGCCTACCTGCGGGTTGGGTGGTCCGACACCCGTACCCGCGTGCTGCGCCATGCCTCGGATGACCGCGCGGCGATACAGCCCCAGCAACAGGGCACACAGCGGCGCCGACAACAGCGCGGCCAGGATGATCAAAAAGGGCAGGGCGCCCGTCAGGGCCAGCTTGGCGTCCATCAGGGCAGTGTGCCTTCGGGCCCTTGTCGCACCGAACGACGGCGACCCAGAGATTAGGGGGTCAGGTGGTAACCAGCCGTACCCAGATGCGGTCTTGATGGACACGCAGCTCGTGCACGTTCAGGTCCTGGGTCAGTGGCGCGCACAGGGCGCGGCCGGTTTTCACGTCGAAGCGACCCTGGTGCAAGGGGCACTCGATGCTGCCGTCGGGCTCGACGAAACCGCCGCACAGGCTGGCGTTGCCATGGGTGCAGGTGGCGTCGAGGGCATACACATCGGCACCCAGGCGCACCAAGGCAATGTCGTGGCCGTTGACCTGCGCCGCGATCACGTCGCCGTCGGGCACGTCGTGGGCTGCCGCGACGTCGATCCAGTCGCCGTTCACGGCATCGCCCGGGGTGCGGCCATGCGCCCTGGCCATTTGGAGCGAGTTGCTTGGCGTGTGGTGTTGCTCATATCGGGTCGATGATGGAGTTGGGGATGAGGTCGTTGTCGAAGATCACCAGCCGTTTGGCAAAGCGCAGGCCCTGGTCGGTGGGCACCACGCGGTCGAGCGTGCGGCCGACCGACAGGATCTCGGCCATCGCGTCGCGTTTGGTGCGCACGACCACATAGCTGGTTTCGCAGACCCAGGTTGGCGGCCGGCCGTCGCTGCCCGGGTCCACCGAGAGCAGGCGCGGCAGGCTGACGATGTGACGCTGCACATAAGGGTCGTGGAAGAGGGTGTCGAGCGCGCCGTAGACCCGGTCCTTGAGCATCGCCCTGCTCTCCAGAGCCATCGTGGCCAAGGGCAGGCCGCGATCGAAGTTTTCACGCGACTGCAATTGGTATTGACCGTCTTCGGTGAAGAAGTCGGGCCAGCGCTGCAGGTCACGTGCATCCAGGGCCGCGTTGTAGTCGCTGTAAAGCTCGTGCAGTGCGAGCAGCGTTTCGATGTCGAGTTTCATGGTGCAGTGGTTGCGGGTCTGGATTTGACGGGATGGGTCGTCAAGCGGCGGCTTTCAAATTTCCATCACCCGCCGCCAGTAGCTGTGCATGCCGCGGATCAGCGTCTCGGTGACCATGTGATCGGTGTCCTTCACTTCGCGACCGTCCAGCTCGCTGAGCGTGCGGGCCTGGTCGTTGGATTCAAAGGCTTGCTGCACAAACTCGATCACTTCGCCGTCGTCGGCCGACACAAAGCCGGCCGGGCCAAACAGGTTGGCCTGGCGCAAGCGGCGCTGGGTCATCGCCGCGTCGTCGTCGGCAAAGCCAAAGTGCGTCCACACGAAGTCAAACACGCCCGGTGCCACCGGCTGGATGTGGCGGGTGGACAGCGAGTTGACCTGCTGCTGGATGATCAGGCTGGGGAACAAGGTCATCATCACCACGCTGGGCCCGCCCCACCAGGTCTCGCTGACCACATCCAGCAGCCGCGGGTCATGCAACTGCATGCCGGCCTTGAAGCTGCTCACGCCCTGGGTGACGCTGCCAGCGCCGCCTTCGTTGCGGCGGCTGATCATGCAGGCGTGGCGGTGCTGCGCGTCCATCACCATCTGGCTCTTTTGATCGGCTCGCCACAGCCCGAAGGTGACAAACCAGGTGTGCAGCAGACCCGGGTGGTAGGGGTCCTTGATGTTCTCCTGCATCAGCTTCCAGTTGGCGGGAATGCGCTGGCGGTTGTAGCCCAACAGCTGCAAGGGTCGGCCGCTGAAGACGCGGTCGTGGTAGCGCAGCACCTCGGGGCCCAGGAAGTCTTCGAAGGATTCCACCGCATGGTCAAAACTGGCGTACACCGCGCCGCCGCGGCAAGCCACTTTCAAGCGCGTCAGGCCGTGATCGGCCAGTGAAAAGTCGGCCGGCATGCCGCCGTTGATGCGCCCGTCTTCTTTCACGCCGCGCCGAAACGGCAGCCCGACAAGTTCGCCGCGCAGGTTGTAGTTCCATTGGTGATACGGGCAGACAAATTCCTTGACCTTGCCGTGGCGCTCGCGGCAGAAGGCCACCCCGCGGTGGGCGCAGCGGTTTTCGACCACGTGGATCTCGCCACCGGTGTCGCGCACCATGATCACGCTGCGTTCGCCCACCACTGTGCGCTTGAAATCGCCGGGCTCGGGCACTTCGCACTCCAGTCCCACATAGCACCAGTGGCCGGCGTAGAACAAGCGCTCGAGCTCGCGTTGGTAAATCTGGGCGTCGGTGTAAATCCAGCCCGGTGCCTGGCTGGTGGGTGCGTCGCCCCAGTCAGGCTGGCTGACCGGCAGGATGGGGATGGAGGCGTTCATGTGGCGTTCATTCGGCGACTCCGACGCGGGGCCTGCGTGTTGGTGGGTCGGGTTCATTGTGGGTAATGCCTGAGCTTGGCGATATGCAGCAAGGCCTAGAGTCATGCTTCACGGCGTGAAGCATCGGCAGCGCCTGAATCAAACCAAAGGGCTGGGCCATGGCCTTGGATCTGAACCTGCTGCGTGTCTTTGACGTTCTGATGCAGGAACGCAAGGTGGTGGCTGCGGCGCGCCGTCTGGGACTGACCGCGCCGGCGGTCAGCAACGCGTTGGCGCGGTTGCGGCGGGCCACGTCCGACCCCTTGTTCACGCGCACGGCGCGGGGCATGGAGCCCACGCCACACGCGCTGGCCATGGCGCCAACGGTCAGCCAGGCCTTGGCCGCCTTGGAACAAAGCCTGGCCCGCCCGGCGGCCTTCGACCCGCAGCGCAGCGAGCGCCGCTTTCGGGTGGCCATGACCGACATTGGCGAGGTGGTTTTTTTGCCCACGCTGATGCGCGCGCTGCAGGAGCAGGCGCCGGGCCTGGGCTTGAGCACCTTGCGCAACACGTCGGTTGACCTGCGCGACCAAATGGCCCGCGGCGCGGTGGACCTGGCGGTGGGCTGGTTGCCGGATCTGGATGCCGGGTTTCACCAACGGCGGCTGTTCGAGCAGCGCTATGTGTGCATCATGGCGGCCGATCATCCGCTGGCGCGGGGCCGGCTGACGCTGGAGCGCTTTCGGCAGGCCCGGCATGCGCTGGTGGTGGCCGAGGGCACGGGCCACGAGCGCGCCGACCGTTTCATGCGGCAGCAGGGCTTGCGGCGTTTGATGCCCCTGGAACTGCCGCACTTCATGGCCGTGCCCTGGATCGCTGCCGAGACCGACTTGATCGTCACGGTGCCCGAGCGCCTGGCGCAAAAGGCGGTCGGGCCGCGTGGTGTGGCAGGGCTGGTGGTGCGTCAGGTGCCGATGGCCTTGCCGCGTTTTGAGGTCAACCTGTTCTGGCATCAGCGCCAGCATGAAGACCCGGGCCATCGCTGGCTCAGGTCGCTGTGGGCCCAGCTCTTCACGGCTTGAGCGCGCGCTGCAAGGGGCCGGCCCAATAAAAACGCCACCCGAAGGTGGCGATCTGGGTGCCGGCAGGGACGGCCACTGGGGCCGTCGTTGCCCGCCAATCAGTTCATCTGTTCAATGCCGGCCACGGCCCAAGGCTGACTGTCGTCATGCGGCTTGACCAGGTGCCAGACCTCGTTGAAGGGTGCGGCGGCGGCGCCCTTTTCTTCAACCATCTCACCGTGGAAGCGCACGCTGACCACCTGGCGGTCGGTCTCGTTGCTGACGTCCAGCACGTCGGCTTGCACTTTGACGACGTCGGTGTGCTGTGCCGCCGGGCCGCGCTCTTGCAGGTCCAGGCGCAGCGAGGCAAACAGCTCGGGCGTGGTGAAGCGGCGCAGGTCGTCCAGATCGGCGGTGTCGTTGGCGGCCTGCATGCGGATGAAGATCATCTTGGCGGTGCGGGCAAAGCCTTCGCTGTCAAAGGCGGCCGGAACAAAGACCTTGGCCACGGGTGCCGCATTCGAAGCACCCAATGCCGCGTCTGGAGCCGCGTTGAAAGTTGCCGCAGAGCCTGCAGCCGATGCGGCGGCAGCGGGTGCATCCAGCGCGCGGCGCTCGGTGGTGTTGGTCTCATGCGTTCCCTGAGGCCAGGCCACCTGGCTGCCACCGGCCGTGCCGCTGCCGGCGGCACTGGCCGCCAGAGCTGGCGTGCGTGACTTCGGCCCAAAGCGGCGCAGCAGGAACATCACCAGGAAGACCGCAGCCACACCCAAGAGCGCCATCATCAGGAAGTTACCAAAGGCCTCGCCCATCCCCAAGTGGCTCATCAGGGCTGCAATGCCCAGGCCAGCCGCCAGGCCGGCGATCGGGCCCATCCAGGAGCGTTTGGGTGCGGCGGCCGGGGCTGCGCCAGCGGCGGCAGGAGTCGCGCTGTTCGTGGCACCTTGCTGCGGCGTGGCGGGTTTGGCGGGCGGTGCGTCCGGCGCGGTGCGGGCCGGCATGTCGCGGTTGAGGCCAGTGGACTTGCCGCCACCCAGCCGCTTGGCCTCAGAGACCGACGGAACGGTGGCGCTGACCAAAGCCACAACCAGAGCGCCGATGAGCCAGTTTTTCATTGTCTTGATTCCTCAGAAGGTCTGCTGAAACGTTGGCGCTGTCGCAGGGGCAACGCGGGACGGAGTGTGAAGCATGTAGATGCGGTTGCGCCAGCGGGTTTGCAAGGCCACACCCGCCGTGGGTGAACCCTGACACACAGCGTGGGTGGCCGTCCTGACCGGTGATCGACAGCCGACTCATTTGCGTCTGTTCGTTTGCCCACGCCCGAGGAGTCTGTAGGCGTGTTGCGATCCTTTGGGCCTTGTCCGTTGCATTGATCCTGGTCGGTTGGCGGGAGTGGTGGACGCGGCACGGTCAGCTGGCGGCTGGGCCACAGGCCGTTAGGGTGGCCTTCATGGGCCCAGGGCGGTCCGGGGCAGGGTGTCAGGCGCCGAACAGCCGCCCGAACCATTCGTGCAGGACGATCCGCGTGCCGTCAAAGCCGTTGGCCGATGGCAACCAGTCGTTGGCGCTGAGATGGCTGCTGCTGCGCATGCCCATGGGGGCGGCAACGATGGTGAGCTTGCGGCCCTCAGCGGCACGCTGGAAATTGCGCAAGGCGCGTGGCATGTGATAGCCATGGGTCACCAGCACGATGCGGTCAATGCCCTGGGGTTCCAGCAGCGCCACGGTGCGCACGGCGTTTTCACGGGTGTCGCGGGATTCGGTTTCAGTCCAGCGCAGTGGCCGGCCAAACTCGCGGTCGGCGATGCGCGCGGCAATTTCGGCCTCGGTGGGGCCGGCAGGTGCAGCGTTTCCCACGCCGCCGCTAAAGGCCAATGGCAGCCCGGCTTCTCTTGAAAGCCACATGCCGTAGCGCAGACGCTCGATGGATCTTTCGTTGAGCGTGGACACACCGTACTCGGGCGCCAGCAGGCGCCGCCCCCCGCCCAGCACCACGATCGCGGTTCGCGGTGCGCGTTTGAGTTCGGTGATCTGCACCTCCAGCAGTGCCGGCGGCGGCTTGAGCAGCCACTGTGTCAGCCCCACGGTCAAGGCGGTGGTGGTGGTGGCCCAGGTGCCCAGCACACCCAGCAGCACCAGCGCCCAGGCCAGCAGTCGTCGCCTGAACATCAGCCGTGCACCGATCAGGATCATCAGCAACAAGGGGATCGGGGGCAACAACAGCGCACCCAACAAAGGCTTCCAAGATTCCAGCCCCAGGGAGATCACGAGTTCGTTCATGGTGGTGGCGCTGAGCGCCCAAATAATCCCGTGCGAGTGTAAGGACTCGGGCGCCCTGCCTGGCCAGCGATCTTGCAAGGAGCGTGACGATGAGTGTGCAGACCATCACCGCTGGGTGGCGGGTGTCTCTGGTGTGTCGAAGCCGTGTTCGAGCGGGTCGACGGTGTGACCGCCGTCGAAAGCGGCTATTGCAACGGCCAGGTGCTGCCGCCGACTTATGAAGCCGTTTGCCGTGGCGACACGGGACATGCCGAAGTCGTGCGTGTCAGCTTCGAAACCGATCGTCTGGGCCTGGAAGCGGCGCTGGAGATCTTTTTCCACGTGCACGACCCGACCGCGCTCAACCGCCGGGCAACAACGTGGGCACCCAGTACCGCAGCGGCATTTATGTTGAGTCGGCCGCGCATGAGGCGGTGGCTCGGCAGGTGCTGGCCCAAGCCCAGGCGGCGCACGGTGGAAGGGGGGTCACCGAGGTGCAGCCGCTGAGCAACAACACCCGGGCCGAGGGCCATCACCAACACTGTTTCGCCAACAACCCGGGCCCGGGCTATTGCGCGGTGGTGGTTGCACCCAAGCTCGAAAAATTCATGCGAACGTTCAAGGCGCGTCTCAAAGCCTGAAGGGTCTGGCGCCAGGCGTTGGCTCAGAACGGCGCGAAGCCGCTCGGTGGGTCGAGGTCGGGGAACATCGAATCCAGTCCGCGGTGCAGCACCAGGCGCCGTTGGCGACGTGCGGCATCGGTCCCTGCCAGTGCGGCAAAGACGGGGGCGCGCAGAAGCCACAGGTCGACCGGTTCTTCAGCCGCCCGGACCTGCGTGTTGATCCAGTCGACACCGGGCGTCCCGTCCAAAACCGTCAAGAAGGTCAGCTTCAGGTCGACAAACGCGCGTCGCGCTGCCAGGCGCGCACCGCGGTCACCCGGCAGCCCGGCGCCCGGCAGGCTGGCCCCAGGGCTGAAGTGGCGTGGATCGACGTTTTGTGCAGTCACGGCGGGCCTGGTTTCAAAGGGCGCCAAATTGCGAGCGGGGTGCGCGGGTCGGGAAATGGTGGCTCAGCATCAGCAGGCGTTGCTCGGCCTGAGCCTGGCTGTGGTGCAGCGCCACCAGGCTGTAGACGTCGGCCCGCACGTGCCACAGCTCGCGCAGCGAGCGGGCTTCCTGGATGCGCCAGCGCAGGCGGTCGGCGCTTTCTCCGGCGAGGTCGGTCAGGGACGCCAAAAAGTCGGTCTTCACGCCCGGCAGGCGGTTCAGCGGCGGCGCTGCGTTGTTGGGCGAAGGCGCCATCAGCCAGAACATCAGGCGCTGCCAAGCCGTGCCACCCGGTGCATGGCGCAGGGAAGGGGGGCTGCAGTCGAAGCGCAAACCGCTGATGGGAGCCAACAGCGTTGAGCGCCGATTCCAGCGGGACAAGGTGGGCAGCGAACGGGTCATGCTGGCTTTATCGGTCGAAGGGGACTGAACCTGAAGCCCGATGGTCGGGCCTGCGGCCTCGCACAAAGGCCCGAGAAGCGGCGCCATGTGCCCGCAGTTCCGCGTGGTTCCACTGCCGAGGTGCCCGCGGTCCTTGGCCGACGCCCCAGCGCTTGCCCCGATGGCAGGCCAGCCGTGGCGCGCTAACCTGCCGCCATGCACTGGATCAAGAAAGCAGTTGCCGTCACGGCCTTGGGGGCTGCACTGGGGGCCTTGGCGCTGGCGGTTTATGCGCGCCTGGCGCTCCCCAGCACCCACGGCGAACTGGCGTTGGGTAGCGCCCAAGGCCCGATTCGCATCGAGCGCGATCAGCACGGCATTCCCACCGTGGTGGCGCAATCGGCCCACGACGCCTATTTCGGGCTCGGCGTGGTGCATGCCCAGGACCGACTCTGGCAGCTCGAGACCCACCGCCGCATCAGCGCGGGGCGCATGGCCGAGGTGTTTGGCGAAGCAGCGCTGGAAGCCGACCGGTTTCTGCGCGCCCTGGGCGTGCGCCGGGCGGCAGCCGAGCAATGGCAGCGCATGCCACAGGATTCCAAGGACGTCGTGCTGGCCTACACGGCCGGCATCAATGCGGTGGTGGCGCAGGCCCGGCAGACCCGGCCACCCGAGTTCGTGATCCTGGGCATTCAAGCCGAACCCTGGGAGCCGGTGGACACCCTGGCATGGGCCATCATGATGGCCTGGGATCTGGGCGGCAACTGGTCCACCGAGTTGTTGCGTCTGCGCCTGGCGCTGCAACTGCCCGTCGAGCGCATCAACACGCTGCTGCCACCCTACCCAGGCGATGCGCCCTTGGCGACCGCCGACTACGCCGCCTTGTTCCGCGGCTTGAAGCTGGATGCCGGTGACCGTGCCACTGCTTGGCAGGCCCTGCCTGACATTGCGCCGCCCTCGGGTGTCGAAGGCGTGGGCTCCAACAACTGGGTGCTGGCCGGCAGCCGCAGCAGCACCGGCAAGCCCTTGTTGGCCAACGACCCCCACCTGAAACTCAGCACACCGGCCCTTTGGTACTTTGCACGCTTGCAGGCGCCGGGCATCCGGGTGGCGGGCGCCACCATGCCGGGTCTGCCCTTGGTGGTGCTGGGTCAGAACCAGCACCTGGCGTGGGGCTTCACCAACACCGGGCCCGATGTGCAAGACCTGTACATCGAGCAGATCGACCCGGGCCAACCCAACCAGTACCGCACGCCGCAGGGTTGGGCCCCTTTCGAAACCTGGGCCGAAGTCATCAAGGTCAAAGGCAAGCCCGACGTGCCTTTTGTGCACCGCCGAACCCGTCATGGGCCGGTGATCTCGGACGCCGGCAGCGTGCCCGACGTGCTGGGCCCGCGCGACAGCCCGCGTTACGCCCTGGCGATGCGCTGGACCGCGCTGGACGCCGACAACGACTCCGTGGGCACGTCCTTGGCCATGCAGCAGGCCACCAGCGTGGCCCACTTCATGCAAGCCGCGAGTGGATTCGTGGCGCCCATGCAAAACATGGTGGTTGCCGACCAGGTTGGGCAGATCGGCCTGATCAGCCCGGGTCGGGTACCGGTGCGCAGGCCCGACAACGACCTCACGGGCCTGGTGCCCGCGCCGGGCTGGGAGCCGCGCTACGACTGGGCCGGCTGGGTCGGCGCCGACCAGACGCCGCGTGAGACCAACCCCGAGCGGGGCTTCATCGCCACCGCCAACCAGCGTGTCACGGCCCCCGGCTACCCGCACTTCATCACCAGCGAGTGGGCCTCGCCGCATCGGCAGTTGCGCATCGAGCAAATGCTGCAGGCCCAAGCCAAGCACAGCCTGAACGACCTGGCCGTGATGCAGGCCGACGTTCGTTCCTTGGCCGCGCCCAAGCTGCTGCCGTGGTTGCTGAAGGCACCGTCAGACCACCCGCTGGCGGCCGCAGCCCAAGCGCAACTGGCTGGGTTCGATGGTTGGATGGCGGCCGACAAAGCTGCGCCACTGATTTTTTGGGCCTGGCAGCGCCAGCTGGCCCAGGCGGTGTTTCTGGACGACGCGGGTGACACCTTGTGGACGCGCAGTCTGGCCACGCGCAGCTTCCAGGACGCCCTGGAGTTGGTTCTGGCGCGCGATGACACCTCCTGGTGTGACGACCGGCGAACGCCGGCGGTAGAAAGCTGCGCCCAACAAAGCGCCACCGCCTTCAAGCGGGCACTGGACGAATTGCAGGCGCGTTTTGGAGCCGACGTGAACCGTTGGCAATGGGGCCAGGCCCACCAGGCCCGCTCGGAGCACCGCCCGTTCAGCCGCGTCAAGGCCCTGGCCGGTTTTTTCGAGTTGCGCACGCCCGTGGGCGGCGACACGTTCACCGTCAACGTCTCGCGGGTGGGGCTCAAGCCCGATCCCAGCACCGGCGAGCTGTACCTGAACGAACATGCCGCCAGCCTGCGCGCGCTGTACGACCTGGCCGACCCAGCACAGTCGCGGGTGATGCACTCCACTGGGCAGAGTGGCCTGTTTTTCTCGCCGCATTACCGCGACTTTGTCGAGCCTTGGCGCCAGGTGGCCTATGTGCCGCTGTGGCCACAGGTGCCGGCGGCTCAGGTGTTGCTGATCAAGCCCGCGGCCAAGCCTGGGGGCTGAGCGATCAGCAGCCGCTGCGCAGTCGGGCCATCAAACCTGGCCGTAGAGGGACTTTCGCTGCGCGGTGTAGTGCCACCAGGGCAGTGCGGGTGCGCCGCGCATGAAGTCGGTGGCGGCGAGGAAGGTGTCCAGCACACAGGGGTCGTGGCGTTGGCCGGTGGCCTGGCACAGGGCCTGGTACAGCGCAAAGGCGTCTTTCTGGGTCAGCTCTTGGGGGTGCAGAACGCCAATCAAGCGCAGGTCGGCGGCAATGGACGGACCGATGTTGGGCAACTGCTCGAGCTGAACACATTCGGCAGCGTGGGTTGCCTTGCGGGGGATCAGCGCCTTGGGTGGGCGTCGGCTGGCTTCCGCCTGTCGTGACCCCCCGGCGCGCAGGCCGTTGGGGTGCAGCGTTGGTTTGGGCTGGGCCATGGCTACATCAGCATGGTGTTGCGGATCAGACCTACAGCGATGCCTTCGAGCTCAAAGTCTTCGGCGTCCAGCGGCACCATGATGGTCTGAAAGTCGGGGTTCTCGGGAATCAGTTCAATGCCCTTGCTGGTGCGGCGCAGGCGCTTGACGGTGACGTCGTCGCCCAGCCGCGCCACCACGATTTGCCCGTTCTTGGCTTCCTTGGCTTTTTGCACGGCCAGCAGGTCGCCGTCCAGGATGCCGGCGTCGCGCATGCTCATGCCACGCACCTTCAGCAGGTAGTCGGGGCGGCGGGCCCACATGCTGGCTTCCATCAGGTAACTCTGGTCGACATGCTCTTGCGCCAGGATCGGGCTGCCGGCGGCCACCCGCCCGACCAAGGGCAGTGACAACTGCGCCAGGCTGGGCAGCGGCAGCATGTACTGCTTGCCGAAGGGCTCCAGCCGGGCCTGGGCCAGCGCGCGCAGTGTGTCAGACTTCAAACGGATGCCGCGCGAGGTGCCGCCCACGAGTTCGATGACGCCCTTGCGGGCCAAGGCTTGCAGGTGCTCTTCAGCGGCGTTGGCCGACTTGAAGCCCAGCTCAGCGGCGATCTCGGCCCGTGTGGGCGGGGCGCCGGTTCTTTCGATGGCGCTTTGCACCAGCTCTAGGATTTGCTGCTGACGCGGGGTGAGTTTGGGGCTCTCGTTCATGGCTTGACCACCTGTGCCTGTTGGTATATCCAGGCCTGTATTTTCATCCAGAAAGCATGCTCATGCCAAGTCAGGCGAAAAAAGTTGTGGTCATCGGCACTGGCGGCACCATCGCCGGTCAGTCGCAAAAGCCGCAGGACCACGTGGGCTACCGCGCTGGCGCGCTGGCAGCCGCCGACTTGATTGCGGGTGTGCCGGCATTGGCCGGCATGCCGCTGGAGTGCGAGTCTTTGGCGCAGATGGACAGTTGCGACATGGACCACCAGACCTGGGTGCGGCTGGCCCAAGCGGTGCTGCGGCAGTTGGCGCGGGAAGACGTTGTCGGCGTGGTCATCACCCATGGCACCGACACCTTGGAAGAGACCGCTTTCTTCCTGCACCACACCTTGCAGCTGAGCAAGCCAGTGGTGTTGACGGCGGCGATGCGCCCGGCCACCGCACCGTCACCCGACGGGCCGCAGAACCTCTTGGATGCGGTGACCTTGACTTTGAAGCCCGGTGCGGTGGGTGTTCTGGTGGCGTTTGGTGGGCAGGTCTGGGCGGGTGCTGAGGTGCGCAAGGTGCATGGCTATCGCGTGGACGCTTTTCATGGCGGCGATGCCGGCCCTTTGGCCGTGCTGCAGGACGGCCAACTCAAGCCTTTTCGGCCTTGGCCCCTGCAAGCACCGGCTCACGCGCAGGCGCTGCAGCAAGATCCTGCCAGCTGGCCGGTGGTGGACATCGTCACCAGCCATGCGGGCGCTCGTGGCGCCACGCTGGATGCCGTGGTGGCAGCGGGCGCACAAGGTGTGGTGCTGGCCGGCACCGGCAATGGCAGCGTGCACACCCAACTGATGGCCGCGGCACGACGGGCGCAACAGCAGGGTGTGGTCGTCAAACGCGCTTCGCGTTGCCTGCTGGGTGGCGTGGTGGGGTCGGCGGCCGACAAGCTGCCGTCGGCGCAAGACGCCACGCCAGCGCAGGCGCGGGTGCTGCTGATGCTGGAGTTGATCCAGGCCCGCGCGCGCTTGTCCTGAGTAGTGGTGCGCCCTGGCGGCGCACCAGCAAGGTCAACTCAAACCACCGACAAGGCCACGTCGATGTTGCCGCGGGTGGCGTTGCTGTAGGGGCAAACCTCGTGCGCTGCAGCCACCAGTTGCTCGGCTGCCGCGCGTTCCAGGCCCGGCACGGTGACGGCCAGGGTCACGGCAATGCCAAAAGCGCCGGGCTTGCCGGTCATCGGCCCGATCGACACCGACGCCGCAATCGACACGTCTGCCGAAAGCGCCAGCTTCTGGCGAGCAGCCACGGCCTTCATGGCGCCAATGAAACAGGCCGAATAGCCGGCAGCAAACAGCTGCTCGGGGTTGGTGCCAGCGCCACCAGCGCCACCCATTTCCTTGGGCGTGACGAGCGACAGCTTGATGGCGCCGTCTGAAGATTCGGTGGTTCCGGTGCGGCCACCGGTGCTGGTGGCGTGGGCGGTGTAAACGGCTTTGTCGATGGCCATGGTGGTTCTCTGCTTTCTGTGCGCAGCTTCAGGCCGCGCGGTGAGGGGAGCGGGGAGAGGGTAGGATTTTCGCAGGCCCGGGAGCCGAGAAGGCTGAGCGATGAATTCAGGCCCACCGCACCCATTAGAAGTTCACAGGTTAACCGGGCTTCAGCGCTGACCAGCAACACGCCCCTGCCTGCATCGCAGGGCCCGGATCAGGCCGTTGCGCTGAGGGCGTCGATTTCTGACTGCACCACCAGCCATCGCTCTTCCAGCATCACCACTTCGGCGGCGATGTGGTTCAGGCGGCGCCCGGTTTCGGCGATGTCGTTGGCCGGGCGCTTGCCAGCGGCCAACTTGCCTTCCAAGTCGGCCCGCTCGGCGGCTAGCTTTTCCATGCGGGTGTCGATCTCCTGCAGTTCCATCCGCAGTGGCCTCGTCAGGTTGGCCAGTTGTGAGCGCGATTGGGCCGCCTGTTTGCGGTCGTCACGCCCACCGCCGGTCGACTTGTTAGGGGCCGGGCTGGGCTTGTTTGCGGTGCTGCTGGTCTTGGGCAGTTCGGGTGCGTCGACCACCGCGGCTTTGGGCGGGTCGGGCAGGGGCTGCCCTTTGGCGGCTGCGCGGCTGACGTCGAGCAGCCACTTCTGGTAGTCGTCCAGGTCGCCATCGAAGGGTTGCACCTGACCTCGGGCCACCAACCAGAATTCGTCGCAGACCTCGCGCAGCAGCGCGCGGTCGTGGCTGACCAGCATCACCGTGCCTTCGAACTCGTTGAGCGCCATCGACAACGCCTCGCGCGTGGTCAGGTCCAGGTGGTTGGTGGGCTCGTCCATCAACAGCAGGTTGGGGCGCTGCCAGACCAGCATGGCCAGCACGAGACGGGCTTTTTCTCCGCCGCTGAGCGAACCCACGGCCTGTTGCACCATGTCGCCGGTGAACTTGAAGCGGCCCAGGAAGTCGCGCAGCTCTTGCTCGCGTGCGGCCGGGCCCACGTCACGGGCCAGCCGCACCATGTGCATCAAGGCGCCGTCGTCCAGGCTCAGCACGTCCAGCTCTTGCTGGGCAAAGTAGCCGATCACCAGGCCCTTGCCTTCGGTCATGCGGCCGGCCAGCGGTTGCAGCGCCTTGGCGATGGTCTTGACCAGCGTGGACTTGCCTTGGCCATTGGCGCCCAGGATGCCGATTCGCTGACCGGCCAGCACGCTGCGGCTGAAGTTCTGCACGATGGCGTTGTCACGCGCCGGTGCCGTGTCGCCTGGCGCCGGAGGCGGCGCACGGTACCCGCAGGACAGCGCGTCAAAAGACAACATCGGGTTGGGCAGGCTGTTGGGCTCACGAAATTCAAACTCGAAGTCGCCGCTGGTCAGCACCGGTGCCAGCCGTTCCATGCGCGCCAGGGCCTTGACGCGGCTTTGCGCTTGTTTGGCTTTGCTGGCCTTGGCCTTGAAGCGATCGATGAACTTTTGCAGGTGCGCGATGCGGTCTTGCTGTTTGCCAAAGGCCGCCGCCGCCAAGGTCAGCCGTTCGGCGCGCATCTCTTCAAAGGCGCTGTAGTTGCCGCCATAGCGGGTCAAGGTCTGGTCGTCCAGGTGCACCGTCACCTTGGTGATGGCGTCCAGAAATTCGCGGTCGTGGCTGATCACCAGCATCAAGCCGTCAAAGCGCTTCAACCAGGCTTCCAGCCAGACCAGGGCGTCCAGGTCCAGGTGGTTGGTGGGTTCGTCCAGCAACATCAGTTCGGCTGGGCACATCAGCGCGCGGGCCAGCTGCAGGCGCATGCGCCAGCCGCCGCTGAAGCTGTTGACGGGCGCGTCCAGCTGTTCGTTCTTGAAGCCCAGGCCCAGCAGCAAAGCCTGGGCGCGGGCACGGGCGTCAAAGGCACCGGCTTCGTCCAGCGACAGGTGCGCGTGGGCCATGGCGTTGCCGTCGCCACTGGCTTCGGCCGCCGCCAATTCGGCTTGCGCGGCCATCAGCGGCTGGTCGCCCTGCAGGACGAAGTCGGTGGCGCCGTCTTCGGTTTCGGGCATTTCCTGGGCCACCTCGCCGACCCGCCAGCGCGGCGGGATCTCGACGTCGCCGGTGTCGGCCTGCAGCCGGTGGGTGAGCAAGGAAAACAGGCTGGACTTGCCGGCCCCATTGCGGCCGATCAAGCCGACCTTTTCGCCCGGCTGCAGCGTGACGTTGGCGCGTTGCAGCACGACTTTGACGCCGCGTCGCAGCGTGATGTTTCTGAGGGTGATCATGGGAGGTAACGGGCTTCGATGAGCAGCACGTGGTCGTCGCCGGCACTGGTGGGCAAGCCCACCACCGGCAGTCGCGGAAAAGCCGCTTCGAAATGGGCGCGCTCGTGGCCAACTTCCAGCACCAGCACGCCGTGTTGTGAGAGATAGGAGCGCGCGTCCTTCATCAGGCCGCGGATGAACTGCATGCCGTCTGCGCCACCGTCGAGCGCCAGCCGGGGTTCGGCCTTGAACTCGGGCGGCAGGGCCTGCATGGACCGGCTGTTGACGTAGGGCGGGTTGCACAGGATCAAGTCGTAGCGGCCCGGCGCCGCCGCCAGTCCGTCGCCTTGGATCAAGGTGATGCGGTGCTGCAGACCGTGACGGTGCACATTGCGCTGCGCCACGGCCAGGGCCTCGGCCGACAGGTCGGTGGCTTGCACCTGCACGTCGGGCCAGGCCATCGCGGCCAGGATGGCCAGGCTGCCGTTGCCGGTGCACAGGTCCAGCACGTGGTGGGTGTGCTCGGACAGCCAGCTGTCCAGGATGCCGTCGACCAGTGGCTCGGCGATCAGGGAGCGCGGAATGATGACGCGCTCGTCGACATCAAACGGCACGCCTTGCAGCCAGGCTTCTCCGGTCAGGTAGGCGGCTGGGCGACGGCTGCGGATGCGCTCGGCAACCAAGGCTTGCGCCTTTTGCAGTTGCTCGGGGCTGAGCGAAACCGCCGCGTTCTGATCCAATTCGCCCAGCGGCAAGCCCAGGGACCAAAGCACCAGCCAGCAGGCTTCGTCAAAGGCGTTGTCGGTGCCGTGGCCAAAGCACACGCCCGCACTTTGCAGGCGTTCGGCAGAACGCTCGACCAGCTCGATCAGCTTCATGACAGAAAGCTTTCCAGCGTGCGCCGGTAGGCGTTTTTCAGCGGCTCGATGGCGGCGACTTCAACCCACTCGTCGATCTTGTGTGCGCTTTCGTTGCACACACCAAATTCCATCACCTGCGGGCAGATGCGCGCGATGAAGCGGCCGTCGGACGTGCCCCCGGTGGTGCTGAGCTGGGGTTCGATGCCAAATTCAGCCCGTACTGCCGCAGCCAACGCGGCGTGCAAGGTGCCGGGCGGGGTCAGAAAAGGTTCGCCACCCAGCGTCCACTGCAGCACATGCTCGACGCCGTGGCGTTCAAGCGTGGCGACAAAGCGCTGCTGCAAGGACGCCGCCGTGCTCTCGGTGCTGAAGCGGAAGTTGCAGTCCACCACCAGTTCGCCCGGGATGACGTTGCCCACGCCAGTGCCGGCGTGGATGTTGCTCACCTGCCAGCTGGTGGGCAGGAAAAAGGCGTTGCCTTCGTCCCACCGTGTGCGGGTGAGTTCGGCCAGCGCCGGGGCGAAGTCGTGGATCGGGTTGCGCGCCAGCTGCGGGTAGGCGATGTGGCCCTGGATGCCCTTGACCACCAGCCGCGCCGACAGCGTACCGCGACGGCCGTTCTTGACCATGTCACCCACCCGGTCCACCGAGGTGGGCTCGCCAATGATGCAGCCGTCCAGGCCAACGCCGCGCGCTTGCAGCGCCTGCACGGCGTGCCAGGTGCCGTGCAGCGCCGGGCCCTCTTCGTCGCTGGTGATCAGCAGCGCCACCGTGCCGGCATGTTCAGGGTGGAGGCGCACAAACTCTTCGGCGGCCACGGCCATGCAGGCCACGGCGGTCTTCATGTCGGCCGCGCCGCGGCCGTACAGCCGGCCGTTGCGGTGGCTCGGCACGAAGGGGTCGCTGGCCCACTGTTCGAGCGGGCCGGTGGGCACCACGTCGGTGTGACCCGCCAGCACCAGCGTGGGCCCCGGTCGGCCGCTGCGGTGCACGGCCCACAGGTTGCTGACGCGGGCTGCATCGGGGCCGGCGTCGAGCTGTTCGCAGGCAAAACCCACAGCGCTCAGGTGTGACGCCAGCAAGGCCTGGCAGCCGCCGTCAGCGGGCGTCAAGGACCGACAGGCGATCAACGCTTCGGCCAGGCGCAGGGCCGTGGTCATCGCTTCACGTCCGATGGCGCAAGGTGAGCCTGTGGCTCACCTTTGTTGCGCCCAAGGGGGGGATGAAAGCCGGGTCTCTTCGGGCCTGACGTCGATGGTCATCTCGGTGTAGACCGCAACATCGGACTCTTCTTTTTTGGCTGCGGCGCGCGACACCGGTGTCTGGTCGTTTTGCAAACGCCACAACAGGTTGGTGGGCGAGTCGGCGTAGGACAAGCCTTCGTCGCGCGACACGATGCCTTCGTTGATCAGCCGGGCGATGTCCTGCTCGAAGGTCTGCGAGCCTTCGGCCAGCGACTTCTCCATCGCCTCTTTCACCGACGACAGGTCGCCCCGTTCGATCAGTTCTGAAATCAGCTTGGTGTTGAGCAGCACTTCGACGGCCGGGACGCGACCGCCCGCATTGGCGCGCAGCAGCCGTTGCGAAACCACCGCGCGCAGCCCGGCACCCAGGTCGGACAGCAAGGTGGGCCGGGCTTCCGGCGAGTAGAAGGACAGGATCCGCCCCATCGCGTGGTAGCTGTTGTTGGCGTGCAGCGTGCTCAGCACCAGGTGACCCGACAGCGCGTAGGACAGCGCGGCGCTCATGGTCTCGCGGTCACGGATTTCGCCGATCAGGATGCAGTCGGGGGCCTGGCGCAACGCGTTCTTCAGCGCGATCTGCAGGCTTTGCGTGTCGCGCCCCACTTCGCGCTGGTTGACGATGCTCTTCTTGTTGGAGAACAGGAACTCGATCGGATCCTCGATGGTCAGGATGTGCCCGGTCATCTGCTGGTTGCGCCACTCGATCATCGAAGCCAAGGTGGTGCTTTTGCCGGTTCCGGTGGCGCCCACCATCAGGATCAGGCCGCGCTTGTCGGTGATGATCTGGTTCATCAAGGTCGGCACGCCCAAGGATTCCAACGACGGGATCTCAAAGGGAATGCAGCGAAAGACGGCGGCAATCGAGCCGCGCTGCTTGAAGGCGCTGAGTCGGAAGCTGCCCACCCGCGGGATGCTGATGCCGACGTTGAGCTCGCCCGTTTCTTCCAGCTCTTCGAGCTGCTGCGGTGCCAGCAGTTCGCCCAGCAGCTGGCGTGTCTGGTTGGTGGTGAGCAACTGGTCCGACAGCTGCAGGATCTGACCGTGGATCTTGATCAGGATCGGCGTGTTGGCCGACATGTAGACGTCGGACGCGCTCTTTTCTGCCATCAGGCGCAGCACGCGTTCCAGGTTGTTGGCCATTTCAGTTGCTCCCAGGCAGTGCAGGCGGTGCAGGCAGTTGGATCAAGCAGCCGCCGCGGAGGCGGCTCTCACAGGCCGCAGCAGGCGTTTTCCGGCCAGAGCGGCGACGCCACTTGAACGGTGGCTCATGAACGCAAGAGTTCGTTGATGCTGGTCTTGGCGCGGGTTTGCGCGTCGACCTTCTTGACGATCACCGCACAGTACAGGCTGTGGCTGCCGTCAGCGCTGGGCAGGTTGCCCGAAACCACCACGCTGCCGGCCGGGATGCGGCCGTAACTCACGGTCCCCGTCGCGCGGTCGTAGATCTTGGTGCTTTGACCGATGTAGACGCCCATGCTGATGACCGAGTTTTCTTCAACGATCACGCCTTCGACCACCTCGCTGCGAGCGCCGACAAAGCAGTTGTCTTCGATGATGGTGGGGTTGGCCTGCAGCGGCTCGAGCACGCCGCCGATGCCGACACCGCCGCTCAGGTGCACGTTCTTGCCGATCTGCGCGCACGAGCCCACCGTGGCCCAGGTGTCGACCATGGTGTTTTCATCGACATAGGCGCCGATGTTGACGTAGCTGGGCATCAAGACCACGCCCTTGGCCAGGTAGCTGCCGCGCCGGGCCACAGCGGGCGGGACCACGCGCACACCGCTGGAGCGCATCTGGGCTTCGTCCATGTGGGCAAACTTGGTCTTGACCTTGTCAAAGAAGCCCAGGTCGCCGGCACGCATGATCTGGTTGTCGTTGAGCCGAAAGCTCAAGAGCACGGCCTTCTTGACCCATTGGTTGACATGCCAGTCGCCCACGCCACGCTTTTCAGCCACGCGCAGGCGCCCCGCGTTGAGGTCGGCAATGACGTGCTCCACCGCTTCACGCACCTGGGGCGCATTGAGGGCGGTGATTTCAGCGCGGCTGTCCCAAGCCTGGTCGATGATGGTTTGCAGTTGAGCGAAGCTCATTTCAGGCTTTCTGTGTAGGAAACGATGCGGTGGGCGGCCTCCAGGCATTCATCCACCGGCGCCACCAGCGCCATGCGGATGCGCCCGGCACCCGGGTTGTGGCCGTCGGCTTCGCGGGCCAGCAGGCGGCCCGGCAACACCTGCACATTGTATTGAGCGAGCAGCCCGCAGGCGAATGCGATCTCGTCGCCGCCACCGGGTATGCCTGCCCACAGATAAAAGGCGGCGTCGGGCAGCTTGACGTCGAGCACCGGTGCCAGCACCGGCATGACCTGCGCAAACTTGGCCCGGTAAAGCGCGCGGTTGGCCACCACGTGGGCTTCGTCGCCCCAGGCCACGGCGCTGGCGCGTTGCACCATCGGGCTCATCGCGCTGCCGTGGTAGGTGCGGTACAGCAAGAAGGGCTTGAGCAGGCTGGCGTCGCCGGCCACGAAGCCCGAGCGCAGGCCCGGCACGTTGCTGCGCTTGGACAGGCTGGTGAAAGCCACCAGCCGACGAAAGTCGCGTCGGCCCAGGGCCTGAGCGGCCTGCAGCGAGCCCAGCGGGGCTTCTTCGCGAAAGTAAATCTCGGAGTAACACTCGTCGCTGGCGATGACAAAACCGTAGCGGTCACTCAGCTCGAACAGCAGCTTCCACTCCGACAGCGGCATCACGGCGCCGGTGGGGTTGCCCGGCGAGCAGACGTAGAGCAGCTGCGTGCGAGCCCAGGTGGCGGGTTCGACGGCCCGCCAATCGGCCGCAAAGTTGCGCTCGGCTCGGCTTGGAACAAAGGCGGTCTGGGCGCCCGCCAGCAGCGCTGCACCCTCGTAGATCTGGTACATCGGGTTGGGGCAGACCACCGTGGCGCCGGGCTGGGTGGGGTCGATCACCGTCTGGGCAAAGGCGAACAGCGCTTCGCGCGAGCCCGTCACCGGCAAGACCTGGGTGTTGGCGTCGACTGCCACGCCATAGCGTGTTTGAAGCCAGCCTTGAATGGCCTGCCGCAAGCCGGGCTCGCCCAAGGTGGCAGGGTAGGACGACAGGCCGGGCAAGGCCTGCATCAGGGCCGCTTCGATCAGCGCCGGTGTGGCGTGTTTGGGCTCACCAATGCCCAGGCTGATGGGCGACAGGTGGGAGGCCGGGGTGATGTCACGCGTCAGCTCGCGCCAGCGTTCAAACGGATAGGGGTGCAGCCGCGCCAGCAAGGGGTTCATGCCCGGGATTATCCGGGAGGCTCGTTAAGGTTCGGCCGCGCATGATGACGGCATGGTTGCACTGTTGAAGTTTCGATTTGCGCTGGCCTGGCTGCTGCCGCTGTGGGTGGCCCTGGCGGCCGCCGTGGCGCCCTGGCTGGCCCTGCTGGCCATGTTGGCATGGCAGGCCGCGCTGGCCCTGGCCGAGCGCTTGCCGGGCTTGCAGCACTCGCCCGCTGCGGTGCCGCAAACCGCCTGGCACCGCGCGTGTGTTCGGGCCCACGTGCCGCTGCAAGCGGGCCTGCTGGCCTGGGGGCTTTGGCTGGTGGCGGGCCCGGCCGGCACGTCGCTGTCCTGGCCTGTGGTGGTGGCGCTGGGCCTGGGGGTGGGCGGTGTCACCGGTAGCCAGGGCATCACCTTTGCCCACGAGCTGGGCCATTCCAAGTCGCGTCTGGACCGCGCCTTGGCCTGGCTGCTGATGGGCAGTGTGGGCTATGCCCACTTCATGGTCGAGCACTACCGTGGGCACCATCCGCGTGCTGCAACCTGGGATGACCCGGCAACGGCTCGCCGAGGCGAAAGCCTGTGGCGTTTTTTGCCACGCACCTTGGTGGGCAGTTTTTCCAGCGCCTGGCGTTTGGAGGCCCAGCAGCTGCGGCAGTTGCGCAAGCCCTGGCCCCGCAGCCCGCTGCTGTTGGCCACGGTGCTTCAGCTGCTGGGGCTGTGGGCGCTGATGCTTTGGCTGGGCCCGTTGGCGTTGCTGTTCTGGTTGGCGCAGTCGGCCTACGCGGTGTTCTTGCTGGAGGCCGTGAACTACATCGAGCACTACGGGCTGCAACGAAAGCAGCAGGGCACACGAGCAGAACCTTTCGGTGTGATGCACGCCTGGAACGCCGACCACCTGCTCACCAACTGCACGGTGGCCAATCTGCAGCGTCATTCAGATCACCACATGCACGCCTGGAAGCCCTACGCCGAGTTGGAGGCCCTGCCCGGGCCGCAATTGCCCACGGGATACGCCGGTTGCTTGTTTCTGGCCACGGTGCCCAGGCTGTGGTTTGCGGCCATGCACCGACGTCTGGATCGGTTGCCGTTGACGGCCTGACCTGCTAAAGCGCCTGCAGCGCTTCCGTCAGGCGCCCGGCCTCCATGCGCAGCTGGCGGTCGCAGCGGGCGGCAATGGCGCGGTCGTGCGTGACCATCACCAAGGTGGTGCCGGCTTCGCGGTTCATGTCGAACATCAGGTCCATCACCGTGGCGCCGGTGGCAAAGTCCAGGCTGCCGGTGGGTTCATCGGCCAGCAACAGGGCTGGCTGCAGGACAAAGGCCCGCGCCAAGGCCACCCGCTGCTGCTCGCCGCCCGACAGCACCTTGGGATAGTGGTTCAAGCGTTCGGCCAGGCCGACCCGGCGCAGCATTTCGGTGGCTGCAGCGCGGGCGTCGTTGCGGCCCTTCAGTTCCAGCGGCAGCATCACGTTTTCCAGCGCGGTCAGGTTGCCCAGCAGCTGAAAGCTCTGGAACACAAAACCCACCTGGTGCGAGCGCAACTCGGCCCGCGCGTCCTCGTCCAGTGCAAAGAGATCGTTGCCGGCCAGCACCACGCTGCCTTCGGTGGGCGTGTCCAAGCCGGCCAAGATCGACAACAAGGTGCTTTTGCCCGATCCGGAAGCGCCAATGATGGCCACCGATTCGCGGGCCTGCAGCTCAAAACTGATCTCGTGGAGAATGGTCAACGACCCGGTGGAATCGGCCACCTTCTTGGTGACACCTTTGACGGTGATGAGGGGTTCTGACATCGACAGTTCTGGTTTGGCGCGGCGCGCTTTTGTCGCGCACTGTAGCTTGGCTGTGTTGGCCGCGGCCGCAGCCAACCTGGCGCCCGCACACGCCCAGGGGTCACAGCCGAAGATTCTGGTGCTGGGTGACAGCCTGTCGGCCGAATACGGCCTGGTCCGCGGGGCCGGCTGGGTGGCCTTGCTCGAACAGCGCCTGGCGCGCGAAAAACTGGCCTGGCAGGTGGTCAACGCCAGCATCAGCGGCGACACCACGTCGGGCGGGCGCTCACGTTTGCCGGCGCTGCTGAAAGTGCACCAGCCCCAGGTGGTGATTCTGGAATTGGGTGGCAACGACGCCTTGCGTGGCCTGCCTTTGGCGATGACGCAGGCCAACCTGACCGACATGACGCGCGCCGCCAAGGCCGCTGGCGCACAGGTGCTGATTGCCGGCATGGCCGTGCCGCCCAACTACGGCCGCGCCTACGGCGAAGGGTTCACGGCCTTGTTTGGCACGGTGGCGCGCGCCGAGCGCGTGGCGCTGTTGCCATTCTTGCTGGCCGGCGTGGCCGATGGGCCGGATGCCGATGCCATGTTTCAAGCCGACCGCATCCACCCCAAGGCCGAAGCCCACCCGCGCATGCTGGCCAACGTCTGGCCGGTGCTGCGGCCCTTGCTGAAGTGAGACCAGCGGGGCTGTAGTGATGCACTCAGCGCAGGTTTTCGCGCTCGCGGGCTGAGCCGCCCCGGTTGTCCGGGCCGCGCTTGCGGTCTTCGTCCTTGGTGCGCTGTTCACGTTCGGCTTCGCGCTCCCGGGCCCGCTCTGGCGCCGGCCCTGGGGCTGGGCGAACAGTGGGTGCAGCGACGGGCGGTGTGGGTCTGACGGGCGCCGCTGCGGGTGGCGGCACTGCAGCAGGCGGAGCAGCTTGCGCAGGCGGCGCAGGCGGCGAAGGGGGCACGGCGTTGGGCGCTGGCGCCACCGGCCGGGTCTGCACGGTCACGGGCGGGCGACCTGGCGCGATCATCACGGGCGCTGCAGGGTTGGCAACAGATGAGCTGGGCGGCTCGACGGGCGCCTGGCGCCCTGGCCCTGCACCGGCCCCACCGCGCTCGCGCGGTGACTGTGGAACGTAGGCCGGCGGCGGCGACGCTGCGGGCGACACCGGTGCAGGCGCCACGGTGACGGGCGGGTTTCTGAAACCCGGGCCGATGCCCACGGCGCCAGAGCCGACCGCTGGCGCAGGCGTTGGAACCGTCACCGAAGGACGAGGCGGGTTGGCTTCCGAGGCCCCGGGATAGGGTCGAACCGTCGGTTGGGGCTCGGCGCCTGGCCGCCGACCCGGCTCTTGCCAGACGTCGCGCCGATCGGGCGCCGGGACCACCTGCGCACCGCCCGGAACGGGTTGCAGACGTCCGGCGGGCCGGTCACGGTCGCGGTCACCAGGGCGTTCGCGGCCGCGCTCGGGTTCTGGCGGCGTCACGGCGATCAAGGGGTCGCGGCTGCGCGCACGCTGCCATTCGCTGTTGTCGATGGCGCCGCGCGCCACCGGCTGGCGGTTGACCAGCACGTCGCGCGGCACCACGGTCACGCCGCCGGGTACACCTTGGTTGGAGTACATCACCGGGCCGGTCGGCACTTGCGGCACATAACCGCGGCCGCGGATGTGCGGGTTGACGCGGTCGATGTAGACCGGCGTGTGTCGGTAGTGCGGCACATAGCGTTCGCGTGGCGCCAGCGGCACCCAGCCCACCGTGGGGCCGCCGATGTTGATGGAGATGCCCAGGTTCGGCCCGCCCACCCAGGCCACCAAGGCGGGGGCGTAGACCGGCCGCGCCACGTAGTCGCCCGGGCACCAGCCCCAGCGGCCGCGGTAGCTGACCCAGCGTCCATAGTGGAAGGGCGCAAAGCCCCACGGCGCTTCGTCCACCCAGGTCCAGCCCCAAGGGCGCACCCAGGCCCAGCGGCCTTGTTGGTAGGGCGCCCAGCCGGCGCGCACTTCCAGCGGGAACCAGATCGCGCCGTGCTCGTTGTGCTGCTCCCAGCGGCCATGGCGGTCCAGGTCCTCGGCGCCGGTCATTTCGGGCGACACGTAGCGTGAAGAAGCGCTGCGCTCGTCACGCTGATCGTCGCGGCTGACCCAATCGGCAAAAGCGTCGCTGGGCAGTTGGTTCCAGGAAAAGCGCAGGTTGCGCGTTTGGCGACCTTCGCGCCAAAACTCGGCCCGCTGCCCGGTTTCGAGGATGAAGCCTGCGGCGTCGTCGACGCGCAGGGAGCCGCGCCACACACCGGCCTGGGTGGTGTCGTCCACCCGGTCAAAACGGTAGTGGCCTGCGCGGTCGGGGCGAAAGCGCACCTCGGGCGTCAGCACTTCCAGTTCTTCGGCCACGTCGCGCGAGCGCACCCGCACGGCCAGGCTGCC
>JANMHH010000181.1:0-12609 GCA_031375065.1 Rubrivivax sp.
ACGGCCCCGGCAATGAAGGCGACCACGACGGCCACCACGGAAGCGACAACGATCCACTGCTTATTCATGCTTTCACCCTTCTGTTAGCAACCCACAGCAGCGCAAGAATGCCCATGAATGCGATGGCGGAGAGCAAGGGGATCGGCACGACTCCGGCCACTTGCACTTCGGCGTCTGCGCAGGAGCCGCCTTTGCCGCATGGCACCAGCCCCTCGGTCACGACGCCCCAGAACACGGCGCAGTGGTAGACCGCCATGACCCAGCCTGCCCAGGCGAAGGGCCACGCATACCGGATGCTGCGACCATCGGCTTCCAGCAGTCCCAATCCCAGTATCACCACCAGCGGAAACAGGGCGATGCGCTGGTACCAGCACAATACGCAAGGCGTCATGCCCAACACTTCACCCAGGAACAAGGCACCTGCCGTCGCCAGCAGCGCAATGAGCCACGCTGCAAACAACGGCGCCCAGTGTCTTTGCGCAGCCGGCATCACCGCTCCTCGTCGCGCAGCAGTCGTTCGAGCTCCGGCGGCAGCGCCATCGGCTCGAACGGGCTGACGTTCGATGCGCCGGTGTTGCCCAAGGGCAGGCGGCCGCTCAGGTGTCCGATGGGGGTCAGCGCCAGGCGCAGCAACTGCCCGCGCAGTTCTCGCCCGTCACGCAGGACCCACGCCGCACGGAGCATCAGCAGGTGCACACGCAGGTGCGGGCCGATCTCGCGCTGACCCAGCACATGGGCACGCTCCAGCATGGCCATCGCGGCGCCCGGATTTGCTGCAGCCATCAGTCTCTCGGCTTCGGACCAGGCCGCATCAAGGGCCGCAACGCGGGGCGACATCGGTCTCATCGGCTCTGTACACCGGCCTTCAGCAGGCGCAGCCCGTTGACCACCACCAGCAGGCTGGCGCCCATGTCAGCGAACACCGCCATCCACATCGAGGCGTTGCCGAACACCGCCAGCACCAGGAAAACCGCCTTGATGCCCAGGGCGAGCGCGATGTTCTGCCACAGCACCGCATGCGTGAACTTCGACAGGCGCACCGTCTCGGCGATGCGCCGCAGGTCGTCATTCATCACCACCACGTCGGCGGCTTCCATTGCCGTGTCGGTGCCGGCTGCCCCCATGGCCACACCGATGTCGGACTCGGCCAGCGCCGGCGCGTCGTTGATGCCGTCGCCGGTCATGGCCGTCATGCCGTGCTCGGCCTGCAGCGCCTTGATGGCAGCGAGCTTGTCTTCTGGCAGCAGGTTGCCCCGTGCCTCGGCGATGCCTGCCTCGTGCGCGATGGCTGTGGCGGTGGCCTGGTTGTCGCCCGTCAGCATCACGGGGGTGATGCCCAGCGCCTTCAGCTCGGCCACCGCCTCGCGCGATGACGCCTTGATGGTGTCGGCCACCGCAAACAAGGCCACAGGCCCGGAGTCGGACGCCAGCAGGCTGACCGTGCGGCCGGCCTCTTCGTGCGTGCGCAGTTCGGCCTCGAGCGCGGGCGAACACTGGCCACGCTCTTCGATCAGCCTGTGGTTGCCCAGCACCCAGACCTTGCCGCCGATCTCTGCCTGCACGCCGCGGCCGGCGATGGCCTTGAAGTCCTTGGCTTCGACGCTGTTGGACTTGAGCCCGGCTGCAATCGCGCGTGACACCGGGTGGTCGGAGTGACCTGCCAGCACTGCAGCCATGTGTTCGGCCGTGGCCGCGTCCATCCCGGCCGCCGTGGCCGTGTCCAGCACCTTCCACGCCACCAGCTTCGACTTGCCTTCGGTGATCGTCCCGGTCTTGTCGAGCGCGATGGCCTTGAGATTGCGCGCGCCTTCCAGGTACACACCACCCTTGATCAGGATGCCGCGCCGGGCCGCCGCTGCCAGGCCGCTGACGATGGTCACTGGCGTCGAGATCACCAGCGCGCAGGGGCAGGCGATGACCAGCAGTACGAGCGCTTTGTAGATGGATTGCATCCAGGTCCAGTCCAGCAGCCAAGGCCCCAGCAGGGCCACCGCCAGTGCAACGACGAAGACGGCCGGGGTGTAGACCGCAGCGAAGCGGTCCACGAAGCCCTGGGTGGGCGCGCGCGTGCCCTGGGCTTCTTCCACGGCGTGGATGATGCGTGCCAGGGTCGAGTTCGAAGCCAGCGCCGTGACACGGAACTCGAAGCTGCCGGTGTCGTTGATGGTGCCGGCAAACACCGGGTCGCCCACGGCCTTGTCCACCGGGATGCTCTCGCCGGTGACCGGCGCTTGGTTGATGCTGGTGCTGCCGGCGGTCAGGACACCGTCCATCGGCACCCGCTCGCCCGGCCGCACCTGCAGCACCGCCTCGAGCGCCACGCTCGCCACCGGCTGCGTCAACCAGGTGCCGTCGGTCTGGCGCACGGCCGCTTCTTCGGGCGCCATCTCCAGCAGGCCCTTGATCGCATTGCGGGCGCGATCGACTGCACGCGCCTCGATCGCCTCGGCAATCGCGTACAGCGCCATCACCATGGCCGCTTCGGGCCACTGGCCGATCACGAACGCACCGGTGACGGCCACGGTCATCAGGGAGTTGATGTTCAGCCGCCCGCGCAACAGCGCCGTCAGCCCCTTCTTGTAGACATCGAAGCCTGCCAGCCAGATGGCAGCGGCAGCCACCGCGAGGCCGGTGCCTTTCCAGATCTGCGTGTCCGGCGCGAAGTAGCCCACCAGCTCGGCGGCAATCGCCAGCAGCAACGCCATCCCCAGGCGCCCATAGCCTGCCGGCCCAAATGCGTTGTCATGCCCGTGATCGTGTCCGTCATCGGCCGCGTGTTCGGGTGCGGCGCCGGGCTTGCCCTCGGCCAGCGGCTGCGGATCGAAACCTGCCTTGCGGATGGCCGCCACGGCCAGTTCCAGCGCCGGCCCCGGTGCATCGAGCGCCAGGCTGCGCTGCCCGAGCTGGAAGGTGAGCGCCCGAATCCCGCTGATGCCCTCGACGGCCCGCCGAATCTCGGACTCCTCAGCCGCGCAGTCCATCGTCGGCACCCGAAAGCGTGCCCAGCCTGCGCCCGGCGGTGGTACCGCGGCGGCAGTTGCAGCAGGTGCAGCGGGCACAACGCAAGCGCCGCAGTGGTCATGGCCATCGGCTGGCGGTGGTGCCTTGGCGGGGGGCGCGGCGGGGTTTTCGGAACGGTTCACGGTGGCATCCTTCAATCGGCAGCCTGCATTGAAAACCCTGAAGTCGGTGTAAGGTCAAGCCCTTTTCGATATCGAGGGGACACCATGCGCATCGGAAACTTGGCTGAAGCCACCGGCACGCCCGTCGAAACCATCCGCTTCTACGAGCGCGAAGGTCTGATTCCCGCCGCAAAGCGCAGCGACAACAACTACCGCTTGTACACCGCGGCACATGCCGAGCGGCTGGCATTCATCCGCCAATGCCGCAACCTGGACATGGCGCTAGACGAGATCCGCTCGCTGCTGCACTTGCGCGATGCGCCGCCCGAGGACTGCGGCGAAGTCAACCAGCTGCTGCACGAGCACATCGGGCATGTCGCACAACGCATCCGCGAGTTGCGTGCGCTCGAAAAGGACCTGAAGGCGCTGCGGGCACGCTGCAGTTCGCCGCACTCGATCGACGAGTGCGGCATCCTGAATCAACTGGACAGCGCCGCGGCACAGGGCCCCAAGTCAGCAAACCACCGGCACATACGCGGCTCTCACTGACCAACTTCCGGGGCCGCAGCGGCATTTCTCCGTTCAATTCAGAGATGGTGAATCGGCCGCGCGTCTTCCAACAACCCGGCGTCATGGCCGCCCTGTGGGCCGCCCTGCTGTTTGGCGCAGGCACACCGCTGGCCAAGCAGTTGTTGACGGGTGGCGCCCGTGGATGCTGGCGGGGCTGCTGTACCTGGGTTCGGGCCTGGGGTTGAGCGTTTAGCGGCTCCTTCGGCGTGCGACGCCCGTGAAGCTGCTCCCGGGTCAGGGGCTGTAGCTTGCCGGTGCCATCCTGGCCGGCGGCGTCGCCGGGCCAGTGCTGCTGATGTTTGGGCTGGCGCGCATGCCGGAGTCAGGCGTCTCGTTACTGCTCAACGCAGAAGGCGCCTTCACCGCCTTACTGGCCGACCAATGCCGCAAGACCGTCAGCGACTGCTTTGGAGAACTGCCGCGTTCGAGCGGCTGTGGCCTACGGCCGCCTTTGAAACCGGCCATTGGCATGGCGATTTCGTGGCAGATCGTATGACTGCAAGTGGCCGCCAGTGTGAGTACGAGGACAAGCCAGGAAGCTGACTGTCGGCGCGGAACTCTGGGAGGTCTACAGGCGCGGCTGCAGCCAAAACCAGGCCGCTGCGGCTACGGCCAGCCACAGCAAGACGATGAGAACGGCACCGACTCGACTGGTTGGCTTCGCGCCCTTCGTCTGCATCCAGTCGTCCGCCTGGACGCGGCATTCTGCAAGGACTTCGGGTGGCAAGAGCTTGATGGTTAGCCATATCAGGCCCGGAAGCAGAAGAACATCGTCGACATAGCCCAGCACGGGGATGAAGTCTGGAATCAAGTCGATGGGACTGAGGGCATAGGCCACCACAAACACCCCCAGCGCCCTCGCGTACCAAGGTGTCCGAGGGTTCTTGCCGGCGAACCAAAGCGTCACGCCATCGCGTTTGATGCGCTTGGCCCACATCTTCATGCTGCCACTGATGCTCATGGTCTCAAGCATGTTACGGCCGCGCGGCATGCTCGACGGTTCCCGAAGTGGTGAGCCCGCACGGTCTCAAGCCGCAAGCCGCGCCTCAATCGCCCAAAGTGCCGCCGACCTGTGTGTGCCCATCGCCACCAGGCCACCCTCCGGATAGCCTCGGCGCATGCGCGAACGACCGACTTGGGGCGACGAGTTCACGGCAGCGTATGTCTCTGAAAGGTCGTGAGCGCCAGCACGGTCCCGGCTGCTGCAGCCGTTCGAACAAGGTCCGCAGCTTGCATGGTCGCCCACCAGGCTGAATGACCGCAATGGAGATTTCGTAGCCGCGCACGGGCCGCGGGCTATGTCGGCTGCACTTCGAGACCGGTCACTGGCCCGGAGATTTCTGTGATGCCTGAGCGACCGGTTATGGCCGACAAGCGACCTCTGTGGTCCTGTCGGGCGGGCACGCCGATGAGGTCCGCTATGTCTGTAACGCAAACGCAATACACTGCATCCATGAAGTCCGCCGTGATACCCCAAATCCGCGTCGAACCCGAGTTGCGTGCTGAACTCGAGTCCGTTCTCAGGCAGGGCGAGACCTTGACCGACTTTGTCGAGGCGACTGTGCGAAACGCCATCGCTTTCAGGCGCGTCCAGACCTCATTCCATGCTCGGGCACAGGCTGCGTCCGAGGAGTACCACCGGACAGGCATTTCGGTGCCCGTTGACACCGTCCTGCAACGACTGCAATCGAAACTTGACGCCAAGCGCAAGAAGCTTGGCCGATGAGCTTTGTGGTTGAGTTGTCTCCTGCAGCCGAGGCTGATCTGGAGCGCCTCTTTGACTTCTTGCTCGACCAGGCCGAGACGACCGAAGACCTTGATCGAGCCCAAGCTGCGATCGACGCGATCAGAGCCACGACACAGCACAGCCTGGCGATCACGCCCTTCAGCTTCCGCAAAGCGGCGCAGAACCCAGCCCAGCGGGAACTGATCATTCCGTTTGGCGGTACCGGGTATGTCGCCCTCTACGAGATCGTCAGCCCGTCAAAAGTCGTTGTGCTGGCGATACGCCATCAGCTTGAAGAGGACTATCACTGACGCCGGTCATGGACAGCCCCACGCCATGAACACGGGTCGTTCAAACGCACTGCCATTCGCGCAGTCTGGGAGAACGAGTAAACCAGCCCATTGCCTTGGTGACCGCCCTTCTCTGGCCTGCACTGGGAGATCGATGGGACGGGGTGCCAGGCACCCGCCAGAACCACCGCTTCAGTATCTGGGCCCCCCCAAACACGGCACGGTTGATCTACCGCTGCAGCTGCTGCTCCAGCTGGTGCAGCACCTGGTAGCAAGGCAGCACCTGCGCCACGCTGGCGTTGGGCTCGCGGCCATCGCGGATGGCGGCGAAAAACTCGCGGTCTTGCAGCTCAATGCCGTTCATCGACACGTCCACCTGGCTCACGTCGATGCGCTCGTCCTTGCCGTTGAACAGGTCGTCATAACGCGCGATGTAAGTGCCACTGTCGCCGATGTAGCGGAAGAAGGTGCCCAGCGGCCCGTCGTTGTTGAAGCTGAGAGACAGGGTGCAGATGGCTCCCGTGCTGGCCTTGAGCTGGATGCTCATGTCCATGGCAATGCCCAGGGTAGGGTGGATGGGACCTTGCAGGGCGTTGGCTTGCACGATCTCGCCACCGCTCTGGTGGCGAAACAGGTCGACGGTGTGCGCGGCGTGGTGCCACAGCAGGTGGTCGGTCCAGCTGCGGGCCTGGCCCAGCGCGTTCATGTTGCTGCGGCGGAAGAAGTAGGTCTGCACGTCCATTTGCTGAACATTGAATTGGCCCGCCTGGATCTTCTGGTGCACCCACTGGTGGCTGGGGTTGAAGCGCCGGGTGTGGCCGCACATGGCCACCAAGCCGCTGCGCTGCGCCTGGGCCACCACGTCTTGCGCGTCTTGCCAGCGGTCGGCCAGCGGGATCTCCACCTGCACGTGCTTGCCGGCCTTCAGGCAGGCGATGGACTGCTGGGCGTGCATCTGCGTGGGCGTGCACAAGATGACGGCGTCCACCTGCTTCAAGGCCAGGCTCTCGTTCAGGTCGGTGGTGACGTGGGCGATGCCGTACCTGTCAGCCACTTCCTGGGTCTTGGACAGGTCGCGGCTGATCAGCGAGACCACCTTCACGCCGTCGATCAGTTGGATCGCGTCCAGGTGCTTGATGCCGAAGGCGCCGGCACCGGCCAGGGCTACGTGGATGGTCATGTCAGTTTTCCAAAATCAGATGGCCCACCGCAGTGTTGCTGGCGGGCACGTGATAGAAGCGGTGCGCCACCTTGGGCGGTGTGTCACCCATGGCACCGCGCGCGATGAGCCACATCACCAGTTCGATGCCTTCGCTGCCGGCCTCGCGCACGTAGTCGATGTGGGGCAGGGTGGACAGGTCTTGCGGGTCGGCAATCAGGCGGTCCAGGAAGCGGTTGTCCCATTCCCGGTTGATCAGGCCGGCACGCGGCCCTTGAAGCTGGTGGCTCATGCCGCCGGTGCCCCAGATGTGGACGTTCAAGTCCTGGTCGTAACTCTCGACGGCCTTCCGGATGGCGCGGCCCAGGTTGTAGCAGCGCCGGCCCGAAGGCACGGGGTACTGCACCACATTGACGGCAAAGGGAATCACGGGGCAGGGCCAGACGAAACGGTCTGCCGGTGGCTGCCCGCACATCAAACTGAGCGGCACCGTGAGGCCGTGGTCCACGTCCATCTTGTTGACGATGGTCAGGTCGAAGTCGTCCTGGATCACGCTTTGTGCGATGTGGCTGGCCAGTTCCGGGTGGCCTTGAACCGTGGGCACTGGGCGCGGGCCCCAGCCTTCGTCGGCCGGTTGAAACTGCGCTGCGGTGCCGATGGCAAAGGTGGGGATCATGTCCAGGCTGAAGGCCGTGGCGTGGTCGTTGAAGACCAGGAAGACCACATCGGGCTGGTTGTCCTTCATCCATTGCTTGGAGTATTCGTAGCCCTGGAACACCGGCTGCCAGTAGGGCTCGGTGTGTTTGCCCAGGTCCAGTGCAGCGCCAATGGCGGGCACGTGGCTGGTGTAGACGCTGGCGGTGATGCGGGCCATGTCAGCGCCGCCCGGCCGCCCGAAGGCGCTGACGAGCCCCTCGGGGGCCGCGAACGAAGTGAGCTTGGGGCTTCATGTCAATGTACCTGCGCCGCTGCCTTGCGGTTGGTGTTGAGGTTGCGCGCTGCCGTCTTCGCCCTTGAAGCGGTTGCCTTCGATGGAGCGGCCGCCGCTGATCATCATCTGGCGGTATTCGTCTTCGCTCATGCCCGTCATGCTGCCCGCCATTTGTTGAAAGCTCTTGCCCAGCGTGGCGCCGATCTTGGCCAGGAAGTAGATGTTGCCGCCAGCGGCGATGCAGCGGTTGAGGTCGCGCGCCAGCACGGCTTGTTTTTGCTCTTCGCTCATCGGCCACTCGTCCAGGTAGGCCCGCATGTCCGCCTTGAAGCGTTCGCGGTTGGCGGCCTTCATCAGGCTCATGCAGAACTGGTTCAGGTGGTAGCCCTTGCGGCTTTGCTCGGCGTCGAAGATGGTGGTGCCGGGCACATCGAGGTAAGGTTTGTGCAGCGCCATCAAAGGGCCTCCTCTGGCCAATAGAGTCGCATCGGGTTGCTGACCAGCAGTTGGCGCTGCAGCTCAGGCGTGGTGGCGATGTGCGGAATGAAGTCCACCAGCAGGCCGTCGTCGGGCATGTGGTCTTTCAGGTTGGGGTGGGGCCAGTCGGTGCCCCACAGCACGCGGTCGGGAAACTCTTCGACGATGCGGCGCGCGAAAGGCACCACGTCGCGGTAGGCGCTTTGTTCACCCTGCAGTGCGCGCGGGCCAGTGACTGACAACCGCTCGGGGCAGCTGACCTTGCTCCACACGTTGTGGTGCTGCGCCATGAACTTCTGGAACAGCGCGAACTCGGGTCCGTCCACGGGCTGGGCTACGTTGGGCCTGCCCATGTGGTCAACGACCACGGTGGTGGGCAGCGCGGTGAAAAAGTCCCACAGCTCAGGTAAGTCAACCGCTTCGAAGTAGATGTCGACGTGCCAGCCCAGGGCCTTGATGCGGCTGGCAATTTCGAGCAGCTCGTCCTTGGGCGTGAAGTCCACCAGCCGCTTGACGAAGTTGAAGCGCACCCCGCGCACGCCGGCCGTGTGCAGGTCTTCGAGTTCACGGTCGGTGACGCCGCGCTTGACGGTGGCCACGCCGCGCGCCTTGCCGCCGCTGCTGGTGCAGGCGTCGGCCATGGCGCGGTTGTCAGCGCCATGGCAGGTGGCCTGCACGATGACGTTGCGCGCAAAGCCCAGGTGGTCGCGCAGCGCAAAGAGCTGCTGCTTGCTGGCATCACAAGGCGTGTACTTGCGCTCGGGCGCAAATGGAAAGGTGTCGCCGGGGCCAAACACATGGCAGTGCGCATCCACACTGCCTGGCGGCAACTGGAAGCGGGGTTTGGCAGGGCCGGCGTACCAGTCCAGCCAGCCCGGGGTTTTGGCGAATGCGGTCATGGGGGATGCTCAGGCGTTTTCAAACGGCATGCCGGCGTACTGCTCGGCCAGTGCTGCTTGTGCGTGGGGAGATGACTTCAGGTAGTCCAGCTCGCTCTCTTGCGCGCGTTGGTCGAATTCGGTGCTGGTGGGGAAACGGTGCAGCAGGTTGGTCAGGTACCACGAGGTGCGCACTGAGCTCCACACGCGGCGCAGCGCCATGGCGCTGTAGCCGTCGATTAGCGCATCGCTGCCTTTTTGGTAGTGGGCCGACAGCGCACGCGCCAGGTAGAACACGTCGGACACGGCCAGGTTCAAGCCCTTGGCGCCCGTGGGCGGCACGATGTGGGCTGCGTCTCCGCACAAGAACAGGCTGCCATGGCACATCGGCTCGGCCACGAAGCTGCGCAAGGGCGCAATGCTCTTTTCAATCGACGGGCCGGTTTGAATGGCGCGCGCCAGGTCGGGCGGGAAGCGCGCTGTCAGCTCGCTCCAGAAGCGGTCATCGCTCCAGTCTTCAACCTGGTCGTCCAGCGGCACCTGCACGTAGTAGCGGCTGAGTGTGCTGCTGCGCATGGACGCCAGCGCAAAACCGCGTGGGTGGTTGGCGTAGGTCACGTCGGGCAGCGGCGCGGTGCGCGACAAGATGCCCAGCCAGCCAAACGGGTAAGCCTTTTCAAACTCGCGCCGGTGCGTGGCCGGTATGGTCTTGCGGCTGACGCCATGAAAGCCGTCACAGCCAGCGATGTAGTCGCAGTCCAGGCGCAGGTCTTCGCCGTTGTGGCGAAACAGCACATAGGGCTTGTCGCTGGTCACATCCATGGGCTGCACGCCGGTGGCCTCGGTCAGCACGCGGGCCTGGCGTTGGTCCGCAGCGGCAAACAGGTCTTCCTGGATCTGGGTCTGGCCATAGGCCATGAAGCGCTTGCCCAGGTGCTTGAAGCAGTCGATGTAGAAGCTGTCGCGGCCGGCCCAGACGATGCGCATGCCGTCGTGTGCGTGGCCCTGGGCGTCCATGCGCTGGCCCAGGCCGTTGGCGCGCAGCACGTCCACCGTGGTCTGCTCCAGCACGCCGGCGCGGATGCGCGCCAGCACGTAGTCGCGGCTGCGGGCCTCCAGCACCACGCTGTCCACGCCCTGGCGGTGCAGCAGTTCGGACAGCAGCAGACCGGCGGGGCCGCCGCCGATGATGGCGACTTGGGTTTTCATGCGTGGTCCTTGAAGTGAGGCGCTTTTGGTGCGCAGTCGGTTCCCGTAGCGTGCAGGGTGTGGTTGGTTTCAGCAGCCGACAGGACGCGGTCGGCCCCCACAGCCGACAGGATGCGGTCTGCTTCCGTGCGCCAGTCTTCGCTGCGCGCAAAGCCCGGCTCGCCTCGCGTACCAAACACACCGGCGTCACCTTGTTCGGCCACCCAGGTGTCGCGCTGCGCGGTGCCTGCGGTCGACAGCGGCTGCGGCCCGGCGTCGCGCACGGTGCGCGCGGCTTCCTGCATTTCTTCGCCGCGGCGGCGGCCGTGTTCGATGACCCGCTGGAATGCGTAGGTGGCCTGCTTATGCCAGTCCACACCAGGGTGGGTTTCCTGCAGCGACGCTAGAACAGCGTCTTCCACGCCGTAGTGGCGCGCGGTGGTCAGGCTTTCAATGAGCATGGCCTCCAAGCCTTTGATCATCACGCTGCGGCACAGCTTGGTCGCGCTGGCCACACCCAGCCGGTCACTGGCCACTCGGGCCGAGAAACCCAAGGCGGTGAGCACCGGCAGCAGCGCAGCCGCGTGCGGGCCACCCAGCAGCAACGGCACCCGGATGCGATAGCCGCTGATCAGCGTCATCACCGCGGCTTCGACATAGCGTCCACCGGCAACGTCGATGCAGCCCGCGGCTTCGGCCTTGGCGCCGGGTGATGCGGAGTTGAAGTCGAGGAAGAAGGCGCCGCGCAAGGCAGGGGCGCAGGCTTGCGCCACGGCCACCGTCTGGCTGGCCGTGACGGCCGAGATCACGAGTTCGGCGCCTTGCACCGCCGCGGCGTGAGAGGCGGTCAACGTCACGCCATGCCGATGGGCGTGCTCGCGCAAGCGGCCGGCGGAATCACCGCTCAGCTTGACGTCAAAGGTGCTGACTTCGTGGCCCGCCGAGCGCAAGTCCTCCGCCAGGATCTGACCCACTTCGCCATAGCCGATGAGTGCGACGCGCACGACCATCAGTCGATGTAGCGCAGCCCGGCCTTGGCCAGGGGTTCGCGCATGTTGTACATGTCCAGGCCCAGCACACCGGCAGCCAGTTTGGCGCGCTTGTCAGCTTCCAGTGCTTCGCGTTTGGCGGCAGCTTCGGCCGTGGCCAGGGCAGAAGCGGCGGGCACCACCACCACGCCGTCGTCGTCGGCCACGATCACGTCGCCCGGCGTCACCCACATGCCGGCGCAGACCACCGGGATGTTGACCGAACCCAGCGTGGCCTTGATGGTGCCCTTGCTGCTGATGGCGCGGCTCCAAACGGGGAAACCCATCTCGGTGAGGTCTTTGATGTCGCGGCAGCCGCCGTCGATGATCAGCCCGCGTGCGCCGCGGGCCATGAAGGACGTGGCCAGCAGGTCGCCGAAGAAGCCGTCGGTATTGTCGGCGCTGCAAGCCGCCACCACGATGTCGCCCTCTTGGATTTGCTCGGCCGCCACATGCATCATCCAGTTGTCACCCGGGTGCAGCAGCACGGTGACGGCGGTGCCCGAGATGCGCGCGCCGCTGTAGATGGGGCGCAGGTAGGGCTTCATCAGGCCAACCCGGCCCAGGGCCTCGTGCACGGTGGACGCGCCGTAGCGCGCCAGTTCATCGGCCGCGCTGCGGTCGGCGCGCACGATGTTTCGTTTGACCACGCCCAATTCGTACATCTCAGATCCCCTTGCGCTTGAGTGCGGCGTCCAGACGCGGGTAGACACGGCGTGCATTGCCTTCGTAGACCTTGTGCCGGTCGTCGCCCACCACGATGGTGCTGGCCTCGATGTAGCGCTTGGTGTCGTCGTAGTAGTGCCCGGTCTCGGGGTCGATGCCGCGCACGGCGCCGATCATCTCGCTGGCAAAGAGGATGTTGTCCACCGGGATCACTTTCGTCAGCAGGTCAATGCCGGGCTGGTGGTAGACGCAGGTGTCGAAGAAGATGTTCTTCAGCAGGTGGTCTTTCAGCAGCGGCTTCTTCATTTCTTGCGCCAGGCCGCGGTAGCGACCCCAGTGGTAAGGCACCGCGCCACCGCCGTGCGGTATGACGAAGCGCAGGGTGGGAAAGTCCTTGAACAGGTCGCCCTGCAGGCACTGCATGAAGGCCGTGGTGTCGGCGTTGATGTAGTGCGCGCCGGTGGCGTGGAAGCAGGCGTTGCAGCTGCTGCTGACGTGCACCATGGCGGGCAGGTCGTACGCCACCATCTTCTCGTAGATGGGGTACCAGTGGCGGTCGGTCAGCGGCGGGCTG
>JANMHH010000274.1:0-32749 GCA_031375065.1 Rubrivivax sp.
GCCACCTCGGCCAGCGGGTTGAGCACGCCCGTGCCGGTTTCGCAGTGGATCAACACCACATGGGTGATGGACGGGTCGGCTGTCAGTTGCGCTTCCAGCACCGCGGGCGACACGGGTTCTTCTTCGGCCTGCGGCACCACCGTGGCGCGGCGGCCCATCAGTTGCGTGAGCTTGGCGGCGCGTTTGCAATAGGCGCCGTTGTCCAGCACCAGCACATGGCCGTCGCGCGGCACGACCGTGGCCACGGCGGCTTCCACGCTGAAGGTGCCGCTGCCCTGCAAGGGCACCAGCACATGCGTGTCCTGGCCGTGCACGATGTCCAGCAGGCGCTTCTTCACGCTGGCGGTGACGGCGATGAAATCGGTGTCCCAGCTGCCCCAGTCTTTCAGCATCGCCAGCTTGGTGCGCAGCGTGGTGGTCAGCGGGCCGGGGGTCAGCAGGATGTGGTCGCGGTCCATGGTGTGGTCTCCTTGTTCTTGCCCTTCAGGGCTTCTTCCATGCCTGGGTTTTGCGGTCGACCCACCAGCCCAGCAGCATGAACAGCAACGTGGCCACGGTGTTGGCTGCGCCGATCAGCACCGCCATCGCAGCGGCGGCGCCCATTTCGCCGGCTTCGTCCAGGTTCAGGATGGCGATGGCCGCCACCTTGGTCTCGGGTGAATACAAGAACACCACGGCCGAGATGGTGGTCATGGCGTTGATGAAGAAGTAGCGCGATATGTCCACCAGCGCGGGCGTGCAGATGGGCAGCGTCACGCGCCAGAAGGTCTTGTAGAACGGCACCTTCATGCTGGCCGACACGGCTTCGAATTCGGGGTCCAGCGCCTTCAGCGCGGTGACGGCGGTCAGGTGGCCGGTGGTGTAGAAGTGCACCACCGTGCACACCGTCAGCAGCGTCAGCGTGTGGTACAGGCCGTTCAGCGGGTTGGCTGGCGCGTTGAAGAAGAAGATGTAGCCCAGGCCCAGCACCAGCCCGGGCACGGCCATGGGCAGCATGGCCAGCAGGCGCACGGCGGTGCGCACCGGGCGCACGCCTTGGGTTTTTTCCAGCAGGTAGGCGCCGCCAAACACCAGCACGGTGCCAAACACCGCGGTGCCACCGGCCATCAGAAGGCTGTTGACAAAAGCGGTGCCCACCTCGGCGTCGACCAGGCCGTAGCTGTAGTGTTTCAGGCTGGGCTGCAGGTTGTAGGGCCAGAAGGTGGCCAGTGACGCAAACACCGCCATGCCCAGCATGGCCAGGATCAGCGCGCACACGGCGGCGCAATACAGCGACATCAAGGTGTCGAACAGCGGTGCGCGCTTCGCAACATAGGGCACGGCACGCGCCGTCAGCAGCGCCGTTTGTTTCTTGCTGACCCAGTGGTCCACCGCAAAGGTCAGCACCGCGGGCGCCAGCAGCAGCAGCGCCACCACCGCGCCTTTGTTGAAGTCCTGTTGGCCGATGACCAGCTTGAACACATCCGTGGCCAGAACATTGAAGTTGCCGCCAATGACCTTGGGGATGCCGAAGTCGGTGATGACCAGCGTGAAGACCACCAGCGCTGCGCTGATCAGCCCGTACTTGGCGCCCGGCAGCGTGATGGTGAAGAACTTTCGGCGTGCGCTGGTGCCCATGGCGTCGGCGGCTTCATAAAGCCGTGCGTCCGACGCCGACAGCGCGGTCACCAGGATCATCAGCGCGTGCGGAAAGGTGCTGAAGATCTCGGCCAGCACGATGCCCGGTGCGCCATAGATTTGCTCCACGCCCAGCGCCTGCATCCAGCCCTTCAGCACACCCTGGTTGCCAAACCAGTAGATCAAGGAAATGGCCGCCAGCAGCGAAGGCGCCAGCAACGGCACCAGCGTGATGGTGCGCGCCAGGCCTTTCAAGCGCATGCGGCTGCGTGTCAGCGCGTAGGCAAACACAAAGGCCGTGGGCACGGTGACCAGCGTGACCACCACGCTGACCCAGACGCTGTTCCACACCGACTGCATCAGCGCCGGTGTCTGCGCGTAGCTGATGAAGTTGGCCAGGCCGACAAAGCGGTCCTGCCCGTCCTGCACCGCTTTGAGCAGCAGCGTGGCCAGCGGCGCGGCCAGAAAAGCCAGCAGCGCCAGCGCCACCAGAACCAGCGCGGCGTGGGCCAAGCGCTCTGCGCCATGCACACGCTGGCGCACCGGTGCGCTGGGTGCACGGGGTGAAGGTGCTGGTGGTGCGACGGTGGTGTTCACGGGCCGGCCCGCCTAGCCAAACACGCGCATTCGCTCGGGCAGCAGGCGCAGCGGCAGGCGGCTGCCTTCCTGCAGCTGCGCTTCGGCCAGGTAGTTGAGCGACAGGTAGACGGTCAGCACCTGCCCGCCGAAGCTGTGGGCACGCACCCGCACCAGGCAATAGGGGCCCATGAATTCGATCTTCTCGATGAGGCCTTCAAAGACGTTGCTGTCGCCCGGCGTTATGGGCCGCGCCAGCACGTCTTCGGGCCGCAGGTAGACACGCAGTTCGCGGCCGTCGGCATGGCCATGCACCGAAGCGTGTTCGCAGTGCAGTGCAGGGCCAGGTTCATGGCCCGCGCCGCCGACGCGCAAGCCACCGCCTTGGGCGATGGCCGGCAGCGTGTTGATGCGGCCCACGAAGTCGGCCACAAACAGCGAGGCCGGGTCGCGGTAGACCTGCATGGCTGTGCCCACCTGTTCGATGCTGCCCTGGTTCATCACCACGATGCGGTCGGCCACCGCAAAGGCCTCTTCCTGGTCGTGCGTGACCATGATGGTGGTCACGCCCAGTTGGCGCTGCAGGCTGCGGATTTCGCTGCGCAGCTTGACGCGCACGATGGCGTCCAGCGCCGACAGCGGTTCGTCCAGCAGCAGCAAACCCGGCTTGGTGGCCAGTGCGCGGGCCAGCGCAATGCGCTGCTGCTGGCCGCCCGACAGCTGCGCCGGGAATTTGCCTTCGCTGCCTGGCAGGCCCACCAGGTTCAGCAGCTCAGTCACCCGCTCAGTCACTGCACGCTTGGGTACCTTGCGGTTGACCAGCCCATAGGCCACGTTGTCGGCCACGCTGAGGTTGGGAAACAGCGCGTAGCTCTGGAACACGATGCCGTAGTCGCGCTCGGCCGGCGGCAGCGTGGAGATGTCGCGGCCGGCCAGTTCCATGCGCCCGGCGGTCTGCACCTCCAGCCCTGCGATGATGCGCAGCAGCGTGGTCTTGCCGCAGCCGCTGGGGCCCAGGAAGCAGACGAACTCGCCCTGCGCGATGTCCAGGTCGATGCCCTTGAGCGCGCTGAAACTGCCGAAGTCCTTGCGGACCCCTTCAAGCCTGAGGTATGGAGCCAAATCGCCAACCTGCTGGTGAGCGCGGCGCGGCTGCTGCTGTGGAAGCAGCGCTGCCAAGCCGCCGTGGACACGCCCTTGGCAGCACCGCCAAGAGCGCGCGGGGGCTTACCGTTTTTCCGACTTGGCGTTGTAGCGCTTGGTCCACTCGGCCAGGATGCGATCGCGGTTGTCGGCTTCCCAGGCGAAGTCTTTCTTGACCAGGCGCGCTTCATAGTCCTTGGGCACATTGGCCAGCGGCGCGGCCACGCCCGGCTGCGCGGTGATGGCGAAGTTCTTGCCATACAACAGCATGGCGTCCTTGCTGCTGGCCCAGTCGGCCAGCTTCTTGGCGGCGTCCAGCTTCTTGGTGCCTTTGTGGATGGCAAAAGCCTCCAGGTCCCAGCCCAGGCCTTCCTTGGGGAAGACCAAGTCGATCGGCGCGCCCTTGGCCTTGTTGCTGTTGGCGCGGTACTCGAAGCTGATGCCCACCACGTATTCACCCGCTGCAGCCATGTTGCAGGGCTTGCTGCCGCTGTGCGTGTACTGCGCGATGTTCTCGTGCAGGCCGTCCATGAACTTCCAGCCGCCGCCGGTCGATTCACCCTTGCCGTCCTTGTCGCCGAACAAGGTGAGCCAGGCGGTCACGTCGAAAAAGCCGGTGCCGCTGGAAGCCGGGTTGGGCATCACGATCTGGCCCTTGTAGGCCGGCTTGAGCAGGTCTTTCCAGGTCTCGGGCTTGGGAATGCCCTTCTTGGCGGCTTCGACGGTGTTGAAGCAGATGGTGGCGCCCCACACGTCCATGCCAAACCAGGCCGGCACCTTCTTCTTGTCGATGTACTGCGACATGATGGCGTCGGCGTTCAGCGGGCGATAGGGCTCGAGCATGCCGTTCTTGTCCATCAGCGCCAGGCTGCTGGCGGCCACGCCCATCACCGCGTCGGCCTGCGGGTTGGCCTTTTCGGCCAGCAGCTTGGCGGTGATGACGCCGGTGCTGTCACGCACCCACTTGATCTCGATGTCGGGGTACTGCTTGTTGAAGCCTTCTTGATAGGCCTTGAGCTGGTCGGTTTCCAGCGCGGTGTAGACCAGCAAGGTGGTCTTCTGGGCCATGGCGGCTGAGCCAAGGGCCAGCATGGCGCCTGCGGCCAGCAGAGCCCAGGGGCGGCGAAGGCGGGGAAAGCTCATCGGTGTTCTCCTGCAAAGGTTCTTTGAAAAGGCCAACCGGACAGCATGCGCTGAGAACGTGTCGGCCGTGTGACGGCAAGCGCGCTGAACGCCTTGCCTGGCCTCACGAAGAGCATCGCCCGCAGCCGCAACCATTGCCGCGCTGTGTGGGCCAATCTATCCGCCCGACCCCGGCGCTGTCAACGGTATTTCGCCTATTGTTGACAATCTACGATGCTGGCCGTCCAATGCAGGGCATGAAAGACCCGCTGCACCCCACGATTGCGCTGTTGCAGTCCAGCTCGCTCACCTCGGTGGTGCAGCAAGAGCTGGAGCGGCGCATCGTGCAGGGCGAACTGGGGCCGGGGGACAAGCTGAACGAGGCCACGCTGGCCGAGTCCTTGGGTGTTTCGCGAGGCCCGGTGCGCGAGGCTTTTCGCATGCTGGAAGAAGCTGGCCTGGTGCGCCAGGAAAAGAACCGCGGCGTCTTTGTGCGCCAGATTCCATTGATGGAGGCGCTGGAAATCTTTGACCTGCGCGCCATGATGGACGAAGCCGTGGGCCGCCAGTTGGCGCTGGCCATCACGCCCGAGCAGCTGCGCCAGGTGCGGGCCATGGTGGACGCCATGGAGCGCGCGGTGAAAGCCGGCGACGTGGACGGCTATCACCTGCTCAACCTGGAGTTCCACGACACCCTGGTGGCCTTCACCGGCAACCGCAAGCTGACCACGCTGTACCGGCGCCTGATCAAAGAGTTGTCGCTGTTCCGGCGCGCCAACCTGGCTGACGCCGCCATGCTGCCGGTGTCGGCCGGTGAACACCGCGCCATCGTCAAGGCCATCTCCAGCGGTGACCCGTTGGCCGCCGGCCAGGCCATGGCTCGGCATGTGTTGGACAGCAAGGAACGCACCCTGCGCAACAACACACCGGCCACAGCGCCCAGCCGTGCCGCCGCCGCAGTGGCAGCCACCGGACCCATTTCCCGGAAAAGAGTGACCCATGCTTGACGTCAATGGCCGCCGCTATGCGCTGCCCCAACATCCCACCGTGGTGGTCTGCGTGGACGGCTGCGAACCCGACTACCTGGCCCAGGCCGTAGCCGGCGGTCACACACCCTGGCTGGCGCGCACGCTGGCCGACAGCGGAAAAAATGGCACCGGCTTGATCGCCGACTGCGTGGTGCCCACGTTCACCAACCCCAACAACCTGAGCATCGTCACCGGCGCACCGCCCAGCGTGCACGGCATCTGCGGCAATTTCTTGTACGACGTGGAGACCGGCACCGAGGTCATGATGAACGACCCCAAGTGGCTGCGCGCGCCCACCATCCTGGCGGCGTTGGCCGGTGCGGGCAAACGCTGCGCGGTGGTCACCGCCAAGGACAAGCTGCGCCTGCTGCTGGGCAAGGGCATGGACTTGTCCAAGGGCAGCCTGTGCTTCTCTTCAGAAAAGGCCGACTCGGCCACGATGGCGGGCAATGGCATCACCGGCGTGGTGGATCTGGTGGGCAAGCCAGTGCCCAGTGTTTACAGCGCCGATCTGTCGGAGTTTGTCTTCGCTGCGGGTGTTCAGTTGATGCGGCGACCCACTGGCTTGCGCCCCGACGTGATGTACCTCAGCACCACCGACTACATCCAGCACAAGCACGCCCCCGGCACCGCGGGCGCCAACAGCTTCTACGCGATGATGGACGGCTACCTGGGTCAGCTGGACGACATGGGCTGCGTGATCGCGCTGACGGCCGACCACGGCATGAACGCCAAGGTCTGGATGGACGGCAAGCCAGACGTCATCTACCTGCAGGACCAGCTGGACGCCTGGTTGGGCAAGGGCGTCGCGCGCACGATCCTGCCCATCACCGACCCCTACGTGGTGCACCACGGTGCGCTGGGTTCTTACGCCACCATCTACCTGCCGCCAGCGGCCATCGCCGACGCGGCCACGCGCATTGCCCAGTTGCGCGGTGTGGAACGGGTCTTGACCCGCGCCGAGGCGGCCCAGGCCTATGAGTTGCCGGCTGACCGCATCGGCGACCTGGTGGTGGTGTCCGAGCGCTCCACCGTCATCGGCACCAGCGCGGCCCGCCATGACCTGAGCGCGCTGGAAGTGCCGCTGCGCAGCCATGGCGGTGTGTCCGAGCAGCGCGTGCCGCTGATCATCAACCGGCCCATCGTTGGGCTGGACACGCAGCGCCGCTGGCGCAACTTTGACGCCTTTGACCTGGCGCTGAATCGCGCGCAGTGAAACCCGGCTGACCGTCAAGAGCCAACCGCCAACCGCCAACAGCCCACAGCCCACAGCCACCATGCGACAAGAAGCCTTGAGGATTGCCGGCGAAAAAGTTGGCGCCGACGACCGCCCCGACGACCGCCGCATCCTGGTACGCAACCCCTTCACCCGCGCGGTCGTGGGCAGCGTGCCCAAGGCCACCATGGCCGAGTTAAACCAGGCTTATGCAGCCGCCCACGCCTGCACGGTGCGCCTGTCGCGCTTTGAGCGCAGCAACGTGCTCAACCGCGCAGCGGCCCTGGTGCGGGAGCGGGTGGCCGAAATCGCTCAACTCATCAGCGGCGAGTCGGGCCTGTGCATGAAAGACGCCAGCTACGAAGCGGGCCGGGTGGCCGACGTGCTGATGTTTGGTGCCCAAGAGTGCCTGCGCGACGACGGCCAGACCTTCAGTTGCGACATCACACCGCACGGCCGCAAACGCCGCGTGCACACCCAGCGCGACCCGCTGCTGGGCGTGATCACCGCCATCACGCCCTTCAACCACCCGATGAACCAGGTGGCGCACAAGGTGGTGCCTTCGGTGGCCACCAACAACCGCATGGTGCTCAAGCCCAGCGAAAAGGTGCCGCTGTCGGCGCTGTACTTTGCCGACCTGCTGTATGAAGCCGGCCTGCCGCCGGCGATGCTGAGCGTGATCACCGGTGACCCGGCTGAAATCGCCGACGCCATGCTCACCCATCCGCAGGTGGACCTGATCACTTTCACCGGCGGCGTGCCGATCGGCAAGTACATCGCCCACAAGGCCGGTTACCGGCGCGTGGTGCTGGAGCTGGGTGGCAACGACCCCCTCATCGTGATGGAAGACGCCGACCTGGACGAGGCCAGTTCGCTGGCGGTACAGGGCTCGTACAAAAACTCAGGCCAGCGTTGCACCGCGGTCAAGCGGATGCTGGTGCACCACAGCGTGCGCCAGCGCTTCACCGACCTGGTGGCGGACAAAACCAAAGCCTGGAGCTTTGGTGACCCAGCCAACCCCAAGGTGGAAATGGGCACCGTCATCGACGAAGAGGCGGCGCGGCTGTTTGAGTCGCGCGTGAAAGAGGCGGTGTCGCAAGGTGCGCGCTTGCTGGCTGGCGGCCAGCGCGAAGGTGCACTGTTTGCGCCCACCGTCATCGACCAGGTGCGCCCGGAGATGACCGTGGTGCGCGAAGAAACCTTCGGTCCGGTGTCACCCATCATCGGCTTTGCCAACATCGACGAGGCCATCACCATCAGCAACGGCACCGCCTATGGCTTGAGTTCAGCGGTCTGCACCAACCGCATGGACTACATCACGCGCTTCGTCAACGAGCTCAACGTGGGCACCGTGAACGTGCGCGAGGTGCCCGGCTACCGCCTGGAGTTGACGCCCTTTGGCGGCATCAAGGACTCGGGCCTGGGCTACAAGGAAGGCGTGCAAGAAGCGATGAAGAGTTTCACGAACCTGAAGACCTACTCCTTGCCGTGGGCCTGAGTACAGCCACTTTGCAGTTCATGATGCAGGCGTGATCCACCTCCTCAACCTGTTGGCGGCCATCGCCCTGCTGGTCTGGGGCACCCACATCGTGCGCACCGGCGTGCTGCGCGTGTTTGGCGAAAACCTGCGCCAGGTGCTGGCCAACAGCTTCAACAACCGCTTCAAGGCCATGCTGGCCGGCGTGGGCGTGACCAGCCTGGTGCAAAGCAGCACCGCCACTTGTCTGATCGTGGCTTCGTTTGTCGGCTCAGGACTGGTGGGTACGTCGGCTGCGCTGGCGGTGATGCTGGGTGCGGATGTGGGTACGGCGCTGATGGCGGTGGTGTTCAGTTTCGACCTGTCGTGGCTGAGCCCCTTGCTGATCTTTGTCGGCGTGGTGATGTTCATCAGCCGACAAAACACCACCACCGGGCGGGTGGGCCGCGTGTTGATCGGCCTGGGCTTGATCACGCTGGCCTTGCAGCTGATCGTTGGTGCCACCAAACCGCTGACGGCGGCGCCCGAGGTGCGCGCCTTGCTGGTGGCCCTGCCCAAGGAAGTGCTGCTCGACATCATCGTGGGCGCGGCGCTGGCCGTCATGTCCTACAGCAGCCTGGCCATCGTCTTGTTGACCGCCGCGCTGGCCTCGCAGGGCATGCTGCCGGCGTCGGTGGCGCTGGGGTTGGTGTTGGGCGCCAACGTGGGCAGCGGTGTGCTGGCCATGCTGGTCACCAGCCAAGGCAAGCCTGAACTGCGCCGGCTGCCGCTGGGCAACTTCATCTTCAAGGTGGTGGGTGCGCTGGTGGTCATCCCCTTCTTGCCTCAGTTGCACAACGAGCTGCAGCAGTTCACCGGTGAGGTGCACCAGCAGGTGGTGTTCTTCCACCTGGTCTTCAATGTCGTGCTGGCCGTGCTCTTCATTGGCTTCACCGGACCGATGGCGCGCCTGGTCGAACGCCTCTTGCCCACCCCCGCACCCGGCACGCAGGGTGACCGCCCGCGCCACCTGGACCCGGTGGCGCTGGCCACCCCGTCGCTGGCCATCAGCTGCGCTGCACGTGAAGCGCTGCACCAGGCCGATGTGGTGGAAGCCATGCTGCGCGGCGTTTTGCCGGTGATGCGCGACAACGACCTGGCGCTGGCCGAGCGCCTGCGCGCCATGGACGACACCGTGGACGAGCTCTACTCGGCCATCAAGTTCTACCTGACGCAGATTTCGCGCGAGGCCTTGAGCGAGCGTGAAGGTCGGCGCTGGGCCGACATCCTGAGCTTCACCATCAACATGGAACAGATCGGTGACGGCGTTGAACGGGTGCTGCAAGACCTGGAAGATAAGAAAATCCGCAAGGGCCGCAGCTTCAGCGAGGCCGGCATGGCCGAGATCTGCCACCTGCACGAACGCCTGTTGAGCAACTTGCGCTTGGGCATGAGCGTGTTTCTGGACGGCCACGTGCGCGACGCCAGCAAGCTGCTGGAGGAAAAGGCGCGCTTTCGCGACCTGGAGCACGAGTACGCCGCCAACCACATCGGCCGGCTGCAGGACAACACCGCGCAGAGCATCGAGACCAGTTCGCTGCACCTGGACCTGATCAGCGAGTTGAAGCGCATCAACTCGCACATTTGTTCGATCGCCTATCCCATCCTGGAGTCGGCTGGTGCTTTGTCGGCAACCCGGGTCAGGCAAAGCCGGCTGGGCGGCCTGGACGAAACCCGTTGACAGGCCCGGCGCAATCCGTCGCCACCCACGCACCGCCATGCTGACCCTTCAAGACATCGCCACCGTGTTCGAGCGGCGTGGCCACGAGCAATACAGCGGCGAGCCGGTCACGCAGCTGCAACATGCGCTGCAGACCGCCACGCTGGCTGAAGGCCACGGCGCAGACGACGAACTGGTCACCGCCTGCCTGCTGCACGACCTGGGCCACCTGCTGCAAGAGCTGGGCGAAAGCCCCACCTTGCGCGGCGTCGACGATGTGCACCAGTACGCCGCGCTGCCGTTCTTGCGTAGCTTGTTTGGTGACCGGGTGCTGGGCGGCATCCAGCTGCATGTCGATGCCAAGCGTTACCTGTGCGCCGCCGTACCCGGCTACCAGGCGGCACTGTCAGCCGACAGCCAACGCAGTCTGGTCTTGCAAGGCGGGGTGTTCAGCAGCCAGCAGGCCGCCGTTTTCATCGCCCGGCCCGGTGCCGCCGATGCCGTGAAGCTGCGCCAGTGGGACGACCTGGCCAAGCTGGAAGGCGCGGCCACGCCGCCGCTGCAGCACTTTCTGGCGCGCGCCCAGCGCTGTGCGCTGCCTTGACACTGACCTGGCCCATCATGCTGGCCGTGCTCCTGGGCGCGGCGCTGCACGCCAGCTGGAACGTGCTGGTCAAGTCGGCCGGCGACAAGACCGTGGACACCGCCCTGGTCCACTTCTTGGGCGCCTTGGTCGCCGTGCCCTTGCTGCTGTGGATGGGGCTGCCGCGCATTGAGGCGGCGCCTTTCATTGCTGCTTCGCTGGTCATCCACATTGGCTACTACATCGCACTGGCCGGGGCCTACGAACATGGCGAGCTGGGCATGACCTATCCCATCATGCGCGGTTTGGCGCCGCTGCTGGTGGCCTTGGGCAGCGGCACTTTGCTGGGTGAGACGCCCACCGTCACCGCATGGATGGGCACCGTGGCCATCACCGTCGGCGTGGCGCTGGTGGGACTGGCACACCCGGGTGAAGCGCTGCACCACCGCAAGGCGCTGGCCTTTGCCTTGGCCAACGCCGCCATCATCGCCGCCTATACCTTTGTCGACGGCCTGGGTGTGCGCGCCGAGGTCGCTGCGGGCGGCAACGCGCTGCGTTACGTGATGATCCTGTTCGTGCTGGACGGCCTGCCCTACCCGTTGCTGGTGTGGCTGCGCCGCACACCGCAGCAGCGGCGTGACATCGTGGCCTATGCACGAACACGCTGGCCCATGGCGGCTTTGGGGGGTGCCGCGTCTATTGGAAGTTATGCCATTGCGTTGTGGGCCATGACCCAAGCGCCAGTGGCCAGCGTGGCCGCGCTGCGCGAAACCAGTGTTCTGTTTGCTGCCTTGCTGGGCACCTGGCTGCTGAAAGAGCGCTTTGGCCTGCAGCGGGCGCTGGGCACGCTGGTGGTGGTAGCTGGCGTGGTCAGTCTGCGGCTGGGCTGATACCAAGTTGCGTTCTATCAGTTGGGAAGTTGGTGCCGAATGGGGCTGCTTGCGGCGCTTTGCTGACGCTCAGCGCATGCTGCCGAAGTCGCACATCCGACCTGCTGCGGTCATGCGCGTCAAGGTCTGTGGCGGGACGAGGCCAACGGGTACCGGGCTCCGCTCATGTCCCCCGGGTCCGGCTTCGCCGGCCCCTCCTCCTTTACTTCGCTGCGCCCGGTACCCATTGCCCTCGTCCAAGCATCCTGGCGGCAGGCCAAAAGTCGGCACGCCACCGCTGGTGCCTGAGCGGGCGATTGGGGTGCCCTGCGGAGCGAAGTAAAGGAGGAGACGCAGGCTGCGCAGCAGACTGTGGCGGGGGACATGAGCGCAGCAGGGCACCCCAAGCGCACGCGACCGCCACTGTCCCTGACGCGCATGACCGCGGCAGGTCGGACGTGTGAGTTCGGCTCCAAGCGCCGAACGACTGCCATGCGCCGCAAGCTGCCTCACTCGGCGTCTACTTCCCATGCGATTCAACGCGAAGTGGTCTGAGCCTGCCGCGCCCACCGCAGCCGCAGCCTGCAGTGCGCAGCCTTCAGCCCAGCGACTGCACCCATCGCAGCAGCAGCTTGGTGACCCGCTGTGGCTGCTCCATGGTCAGCATGTGGCCGGCGCCGGGCACCATTTCCAATTGCGCCTGGGGCATCAGCGCCGCCATCTCGCGCGCCGTCTCGGGGGTGGTCAGCTGATCGGCTTCGCCACAGGCCACCAGCACGGGGCACTTCACCTGTGGCAAGCGAGGCCGGCTGTCGATGCGGGCCATGACGGCGCGGTTTTGCGCGATGAGTTGCTCGGCCCCGGCGCGCAAGGTCATGGCCAGGTAGCGAGCCACCATGTCGGGCGAACGGGCCTGTGTGGGGTGAAAAGCAAACAGCACGTTGGCGCGCAGCAGCTCTTCGGCGCGGCCGGCGGCAAACAGCGCGCAGGCCTGGGTGCGCAGCGCGATGAGTTCGGGCGTGTCGGGCCGCGCGGTGGTGCCCAAGAGGCCCAAGCCCAGCACACGGTCGGGTGCCTGGCAGTGCATCTCCATCGCCACCATGCCACCCATCGAAGCGCCCACCAACAGGTGCTGGCCCGGGTGTTCGGCCAGCAAGGCCGCTGCCATGTCAGGCAAGCTGGGCTTGCGGGTGTGGGCGTTGCTGATGTGGACCCGACAACCCAGGGCGGCCAGCGCGGGGGCCTGGTGGGCGAAGAGCTCGTCGTCGCAGGCCAGGCCGGGCAGAAGAATCACCGAAGTCATCGCCTCAGTGTGCCAGAGCAGCCGGGCCGCGCTGCTGGACTGCGCCAGGCCTGCACGCAGGCCCGGGTATGCTGCGTGGATGAACACCACCGCCCCCGCCATGACCTCCGCCATCACGCCCTTTCACCTGGCGTTCCCCGTTGACGACCTGCCTGCTGCGCGCAGCTTTTACGGCGGCTTGCTGGGCTGCGCGGAAGGGCGCAGCAGCGACGAGTGGATCGACTTCGACTTCTTCGGCCACCAGATCGTGGCCCACCTGGCACCGCCGCGCGCCAAGGCCCACCACAACGAAGTGGACGGGCACGACGTGCCGGTGCCGCACTTTGGCGTGGTGCTGGACTGGGACGACTTTCAAACGCTGGCCACGCGGCTGCGTGCGGGCGGCATGAAATTCGTCATCGAGCCCTACATCCGCTTTGCCGGCCAGGTGGGCGAGCAGGCCACGATGTTCTTCTATGACCCGGCGGGCAATGCGCTGGAGTTCAAGAGCTTTCGCGACCGCAGCCAGTTGTTTGCGAAGTGACCCAACTGCTCTTCATCCGCCACGGCGAAACCGACTGGAACGCGCAGCAGCGTTTTCAGGGCCAGATCGACGTGCCTTTGAACGCCATGGGCCGTGCCCAGGCAGCACGGCTCGGCCAGCGTTTGGAAGGCGAGCCGCACGATGCGCTGTTCAGCAGCGACCTGGGCCGCGCCCAAGAGACTGCTGCGCCGCTGGCGGCTGCCTGGGGCCGCCAACCCACGCTGGTGCCAGGGCTGCGCGAGCAGAGCTTTGGCGTGCTCGAGGGCCTGGACGTGCCCACCATCAAACAGCAGCACCCCGACCTGTGGCAAGAGTGGCTGGAGCACCGCGGCGACTTTGCCTTGCCCGGTGGTGAAAGCCTGCAGCAGTTTCACCGCCGCGTGATGGACGCGGTGCGCACGCTGGCATCGGCCGGTGCCGGGCAGCGCCTGGTCATCGTCACCCACGGCGGCGTGCTGGACATGCTGTGGCGCACCGCCCGCGGCGAGCCGCTGAACGGCCTGCGCCAATGCGAGATTCCCAACACCGGCATCAACCGCCTGCACTGGGCCGCCAACACGCTGCACATCGACCGTTGGGCCGACGCCGAGCACCTCAGCGGCCTGCCGCCGCAGCCCAGCACGGTGGCTGGCGAACGCTGAAAGGGCGCTGAATCTCAGCCTGGCATCACCGCCCAATGGCCAGGTTGGTGCGGCCCCGGGCCGGGCTGTCAAGCCACCTCACTGCCAGCTCATTGCCAGCTCAGCACCGACAGCTCGTTGACCAACAGCGGCATGTCTTTCCACAAGCCCTTCAGGCGCGCGTTGGCCACCGTGATCCAGGTCGGCTGGTACAGGTACGCCGCCACCGCGTCGCGCGCCACCAGCTCTTGGGCCTGGCCCATCAGCCGGTTGCGTTCGTCGGCCTTGATGGTGGCTTGCACCTTGGCCCACAGCGCGTTGAACTCGGCCGACTCGTAGCCCCAGTAGTAGTTGGGCCGGGCGAAGTTGCCAAAGTCCAGCGGCTCGACGTGGCTGATCACGGTCAGGTCGTAGGCCTTCTGGCCATACACACCCGACAGCCACTGCGCCCACTCGACGTTTTCTTGTTTGACGTTGATGCCCACTTTGGCCAGCTGCGCCGCGATCACCTCGCCGCCCTGGCGCGCATAGGGCGTGGGCGGCAGCTTCATGGTCAGCTCCAGCGGCAGCGTCACGCCGGCCTGGTGCAGCAGCGCGCGTGACTTGGCCAGGTCAAAGCCGTTCATGCCGGTCAGGTCCACATAGCCCGGTGTGCCTGGCACCAGGTAACTGCCGATCGGCACGCCAAAGCCGTCGGCCGCGCCCTCGATGACCAGCTTGCGGTCGATGGCGTGGGCGATGGCGCGGCGCACCAGCACGTTGTCCAGCGGCTTACGCTTGTTGTTGATGGCCAGGATGGTCTTGGCACGGCTGCCGCCCACCAGCACCTGGAACTTCTTGTTGCGCTCGAAGGCCTTCAGGCTGCGGGCGGCTGAAACGCGTGGGAAGACATCGACGTCGCCCGACAGCAGCGCCGCCACCTGCGCCGCCGGGTCGCTGATGAAGCGCAGGGTCACGCGCTTGAGCTTGACGTCCTTGGCGTTGCGGTGGGCGTCCCAGCGGGTCAGCGTCACCGCCGAGCCCTTGGCCCAGTTGTCCAGCCGGTAGGGGCCGGTGCCGGTGGGCTGGGTGTTGTTGCTGCCGGCGCTCTTGGGCTCGACCATGATGGCGCTGGCCTGGCCCAGCTTGAACAGCAGGTCGGGGTCGCCGTTCTTCAGGTTCAGCACCACGGTGCGGGCGTCGGGCGTGTCGATGCGCTCGATGTTGTTGAAGGTGGCCTTATCCTTGTTGGTGCTGGTCTTGTCCACCGCGCGTTCAAAACTGAACTTCACGCTGGCGGCGTTGAAGGGCTCGCCGTTTTGAAAGCTGACGCCCTGGCGCAGTTTGAAGGTCCAGGTCTTGAGGTCGGAGCCGACCTCCCAGCTCTCGGCCAACAGTGGCGTGGTGCGGCTGTCGCTGTTGATCTTGGTCAGCGTCTCGTAGATGTTGTAGAGCGTGATTTCGGCAATCGCGCTGGCGGCGCCGGCGGTCGGGTCCAAGCCCGGCGGCTCCAAGGTCATGGCCAGCACGGCGCTGTCTTTTTTGGCCTGGGCGGCTGCGCCGATGGGGCCCAGCGAACAAGCCAACAAAAGCAGCAGGGCTCGCATGACGGCGCCGACTGGCTGCGGGCGGGCTGAAGCGTTCATCAGGATCTCCAAGAGGTTGGACGGGGTGCGCCTTGGGCCTTCATGGCGCGGGGCTGGCCAGCACCATGGCACGGTACCAGCCGAAGCTGTCACCGGGTGCTGATGCGGCGCCCACGCCGACTTCGCGAAAGTCGGGCGACATCATGTTGCGGCAATGGCCGGGGCTTGAAATCCAGCCGGCCAGACCCGCCACCACCGTGCTGTAGCCGGCCGAGACGTTTTCGCCCAAGGCCGCCCAGGCATAAGACTCACGCGCCACGCGGTCGCGCATGCGCGAACCGTCGCCGCCGGTGTGCGACAGCTGGCGCCTGGCCGCCATGTCGCCGGCATGCTTGGCTGCGGCTTGCGCCAGCGCAGCGTTCCAGGCCAAGGGCAATGGGCCGCGGAATCGAGTCATCATGGATCTGGCGCCGCGCACAACACGGCTTCAAGTCGGGTGGATGGACTGCGCCAGCGCAGCACCCGATCATCTTAGCGGCGGGGGGCCCAGGAACGACGGAAGGACCGCAGCCAGAGCTGGCTAGCGCGCCGCGCCCAGCGACATGGTCCAGTAGGTGCGGTAGGTGTTGTTGGCCGTGCCACTGACGCAGGCCAGGCCGATGTCGCGGAAGCGGTTGTTCATGATGTTGACGCAGTGGCCGGGGCTGTTCATCCAGGCGGCCACCACGCTGGCCATGTCGGGCTGGCCGGCGGCGATGTTTTCTCCCACCGTGGACCAGATGTAGCCCGCGGCCGTGGCCCGGCTGCCCACCGTGCCGTTGTTGGACCCGGTGTGGCTGAAGAAGTTGAGCGCCATCATGTCGTCGCTGTGCACCAGCGAGGCCTGGGTGAGCGGTGCGCTCCAGGCCAAAGCTGGGGCGGCAGGCTTGACTTCCGTGCCGCACGTCGCGCCAGCAGCCCGGTGAGCATTGATTCGAGCGATGGCGTCGGCTGCGAAGTTGCTCAATGCGCAGGTGGCGCGGCTGGCGGATGGACTGGGTGCCGGTGCTGGCGCTGGAGGTGGAGAAGGTGATGGCGCCGAGGGGGGTGTTGGTGCGGGTGTCGGTGCGGGTGTTGGTGCAGGTGTTGGTGCAGGTGACGGCGCGGGCGACGCAGGACTGGGGCTGGGTGACGGTGTTGCCGCGACCGGGCTGGGCGCGCTGTCGCCCCCGCCACCGCCGCCGCATCCGGCCAGCACCAGGGCCAGTGAGCTGGCACAAACCAGAACGTTCAGACGGGTCACAGAAGGGTTCATGTGCTCAGCATGCCTGCCTTTTGCGCAGTGCACGTATCCGGCTGCGTCTGCGGCGTGGCCTGGGTCACACTCGGCTACAGACCGGGGCGAATGCCTGCGCTTCCTGTGGTTTCTGGCACGCTCAGGCCGACACCGGCTGGATCATGGCCACCGGTTCCGGCGCCAGCAGGCTGCCGTCGCGCAGGCCGCGCAGCGTGCCCAGCGCCAGTACCGCCACCAGCAGCGTGGTCAGGGCCAGCAAGGCCATGGCGGGTGCCACCAAGGCGCCGTTGTCTTGTGCCAGGCGCAGCGTCAGCGCGGTGACGGCGGCCATTGGGAACGACATCGCCCAGTGGGGGACGCCAAAGGGCTGGCTGGCGATGGCCTTCAATGGGGTGGCCGCCCAGACCAGGCAGAAGACGGCCATGCCCCACAGCGCCCAGGCCACGCCAACGGGTGCGCCCAACTGCAGCAGCGCCAGCCCGACCACGGCGGGCGGCGCGATCAAGATGAAGGCGGCCGGCCGCAAACGTTCGGGCCACGGCCCCACCGTGGCCAGGCGAACGATGATCAACACCAACACGGCGGGCCAGAACATCAGGCCCACACCCAGCTGCGCCGCGGCCCAGTCGCCATGGCCCAGCGGCACACCGGCCAGCGGCGCCAGCACGTTGCCCACGATGGGAATCAGCAGCGCCGGTGTGACGCCAACCCACAGCAAACCGCCGGCCTGGTTGCCGCGCCACCAGCGGGCCGCCACCCAGACGGTAGCCGTCAGTTGCCCCAGGCTGCCCAGCCACCACAGCGCCCGCGCGGCGGGGCTGGCGCCCAGCAGCGCCACCGCCGCCATGGCCAGCAGCAAAAGCGAAACCGGAATGGCCGCCACAAAGGGGTGGCGCACCGGGTGGTGCAGGTCTTCGGTCCAAGCCGGAAGGTGGCGCCGTGCCCTGACCGCGCTGGCGCCCACCAGCAGCACAAAAGAAGCGGCTGCCAAACCCGCCAGCCCCCAGGCAGCCACACCAGCCATGTCGCCCATCAGCCAGCTGGCGCGGTGCCAGGCCAGCGACAGGCCCGCCAGCCCCATGACCACCGAAAACCAGGCGGTGCTGAGGTACTTCAAAGGGGTTGGGTGGGCGCTCATGGCGGTTGACGGTGCCGCCAGGGATTGCTGCCGGGCTTCAGCGAATTTTTCCCAGCAGGTCTTGCATGCCTTCGAGCATGGCGTCGATGCGGGTCTCGGCGCCCTCGCCCGCACCCATCTGCGCATGCAGCTCCTGCTGCATGAAGCACACCGTCATGCGCACGTAGGTGCTGTCCAGTGCCTTGCGCACGGCCGCCATCTGGGTGGCAATGTCCATGCACTCCTGGCCTTCTTCGAGCATGCGCTGAATGCCACGCAGCTGGCCTTCGGCGCGCTTGAGCCGGTTGAGCAGGTCGGTGCGGTTGGCCGCATCGGTCAGAACGGTCATGTTGAAAGCCTCCCTGGCGGTGTGCGCCTGTGCGGGCATTCTCGCTGCTGCCGTGCTGTCTGGCCACTGCCGGGTTAGGGCGCTTGTGTTTCAAGCGTCGCAGCGCTCGGGCACGCCGGCCTTGCGCAGCAGCCAGCCCAGCGGGCAGACGTTGGTAAACCCGAACTGCAGCAGGTTGGCGCCCACGAAAGCGGTGAAGGCCAGCCACCAGACGTTGACAAACAGCGGGCTGCCCGGCACGCCCAGGGCCAGCGACAGCAGGATGAAGCTGCCGGCAAAGATGCGGATGAGACGGTCGACGGTCATGGTGTGACTCCAGGGGTTTCAAGGCGGCGCCGGTTCACCGCGTAGTAGAGGACCGGAATGACCACCAGCGTGAGCAGGGTGGACACCAGGATGCCAAACAGCAGGCTGATGGCCAGGCCGTTGAAGATGGGGTCGTCCAGGATGAACACGGCGCCGGTCATGGCCGCCAGGCCGGTCAGCACGATCGGTTGCGCGCGCACCGCGGCGCTGCTGACCACGGCTTCCTTGAGGGCCATGCCTTGCGCCACTTGCAGATCGATGAAGTCGACCAGCAGGATCGAGTTGCGCACGATGATGCCGGCCAGCGCAATCATGCCGATCATGCTGGTGGCGGTGAAGTTGGCCTGCAACAGCGCGTGCCCCGGCATCACGCCGATCAGCGTCAGCGGAATCGGCGCCATGATGATCAGCGGCGTGACATAACTCTTGAACTGTGCCACCACCAGCAGATAGATCAGGATCAGCCCCACGCCATAGGCCGCGCCCATGTCGCGAAACGTCTCGTAGGTGATCTGCGACTCGCCGTCCCACTTGATGGCGTACTGGCGGTAGGGGTCGCTGGGCTGATGGATCCAGTACTCGCCCAGTTCGCCGGTGCCAGGCAGCGCTGCGTCTTGCAGGCGGGGCCGGATGTTGAAAAGGCCGTAAAGCGGTGAATCGGGCGTGCTGCCACCGGCACCGACATCGCCGAACACGTAGCTCACACCCTGCAGGTTCTTGGTGAACAGCGGCTTGTCGACGACCCCGTGTTCCACCCGCACCAGTTCGCCCAGTGGCACCAGCCCACCCGTGGCGGTGCGCATGGGCAGCGCCAGCACGGCGTCCAGTCCCACCTGCGACTCGCGCGGCAGTTGCAGGCGCACGGGCACCGCAAACTTGCTGTGGCCGTCGTGCAGGTAGGTGGCGTCCAGCCCCGAGAGTGCGCCCTGCGCCGTGGCGGCGATGGCCGCTGCGGGCACGCCCAGGCTGTCGGCGCGCTGGCGCTGCACCCGCAGCACGGCCCGTGCTGCATCGGCCGGCACGCTGGTGTCGATGGCCGTGATGTCCGGTGTGGCGGCAAAGGCCAGGGCCAGGCGTGCTGCGAGTTGCTGCCGCCCGGCTTCATCGGGCCCGTAGACCTCGGCCACCAGCGGGCTGAGCACCGGTGGGCCGGGTGGCACTTCCACCACCTTGAGTTTGGCGCCGCGGGCGGCGGCGATTTTTTCCAGAGCCGGGCGCAGGCGCTGGGCGATGGCGTGGCTTTGCTCGTGGCGCTGGCCCTTGTCGACCAGGTTGACCTGCAGTTCGCCTTGCTCGGCGTCGCTGCGCAGGTTGTATTGGCGCACCAGACCGTTGAAGGTGATGGGGCTGGCGGTGCCCGCATAACCCTGCAGGTGCAGCACCTCGGGTTGGCGGGCCAGCAGACCGCCCAGCTCGTGCAGCGCGGCGGCGGTGTCCTCGACGGGCGTGCCAGCGGGCATGTCCACCACCAAAGCAAACTCGCTCTTGTTGTCGAACGGCAGCATCTTCAGCACCACCCATTGCACGGCCGCCAGGCCCACCGACAGCAGCAGCGCGGCCAGGATGCCGGCCAGCAGCAGCCAGCGCTTGCGGGCGCTGTTGAGCAGCGGTGTGAGCACGCGGGCGAACAGGCTTGCAAACAGGCGGCTGAGTCGGTCGCCGATGCCCTTGGCGGCTGGCGACGGGTGAGCTTCGTCGGTGATGGGCGCCGTGGCTGCGGAATGGCTGTCGCCGGTCTCACCTGTGTCACCTGTCTCACCTGCCGAGGCCTGGCTGGCGGGCTGCGCAGCGTGCGGCTTCATCAACTTCAGCGCCAGCCACGGCGTGACGGTGAACGCGATGGCCAGCGACAGTGCCATGCCCAGGCTGCTGTTGATCTGGATCGGGCTCATGTAGGGCCCCATCAAGCCGCTGACAAAGGCCATCGGCAGCAACGCCGCAATCACCGTCAGCGTGGCCAGGATCGTCGGGCCGCCGACTTCGTCGACGGCGACGGGGATGATGTCCTTCAGCGGCTTGCCCGGTTCCAGCGCCATGTGGCGGTGGATGTTTTCCACCACCACGATGGCGTCGTCGACCAGGATGCCGATGCTGAAGATCAGCGCAAACAGCGACACCCGGTTCAGCGTGAAGCCCCAGGCCCAGCTGGCAAACAGCGTGGCCGTCAGCGTCAGGATCACGGCCGCACCGACGATGACGGCTTCGCGCCGGCCCAGTGCCAGGCCGACCAGCAGAATCACCGACGCGGTGGCGAAGACCAGCTTCTGGATCAACTTGTTGGCCTTCTCGGCAGCGGTGGCGCCGTAGTCGCGCACCACGGTGGCTTGCACGCCGGCCGGGATGAGCGTGTTGTGCAAGCTGTCCAGCCGCTGGCGCACGCCTTGGGCCACGTCCACTGCGTTCTGGCCGGGCTTCTTGGTGACGGTGAGGGTCACCGCTGGATGGCCGGCGCTGCTGCTCTCAACGCCCTTCACGGCCGGCGTGAACCAGACCTGCCGGGACAACTGCGCGGCGCCGTCTTCAACTTCTGCCACTTCGCGCAGGTAAACCGGTTTGCCCAGGTGCAGGCCGACGATGAGGTCGCCCACGTCCTGCGCCGAGCGCAGGAATTCGCCGGTTTCCACCACCAGCGTGCGGGCGGGGCCGGTGGCGGCCCGGTCGTCCATCACACGGCCAGACGGCAACGCCAGACTGGCGGCGGCCAGGGCTTCTTTCAGGCCCAGCAGGTCGACGCCGCGTTCGCGCAGGCGCTGCGGGTTCAGCGTGACCTGCACCACGCGGCCCGGCCCGCCGATGGTGGCCACCTCGCGCACACCGGGCACACGCTGCAGTTCGGCTTCCACCGTGTGGGCCACACGCTCCAGTTCTGCGGCTGACGTGGGGTCGGCACTCCACAGCGACACCGCCAGTACCGGAACGTCGTCAATGCCCATCGGCCTGACGATGGGTGCCAGCACGCCCAGGTGGCGCGGCAGCCAGGCCTGGTTGCCATTGAGTACGTCGTACACACGCACCAGGGCTTCGGTGCGCGGCACGCCCACCTGAAACTGCAACGTCAGCAGCGCCATGCCGGGCCGGGCCACCGAATAGGTGTGTTCGATGCCGGCCATCTGCCCCAGCACCTGCTCGGCCGGCCGGGCCACCAGGTTCTGCACATCGGCGCTGCTGGCCCCGGGAAAGGGGATCAACACCGTGGCCATGGTCACGTTGATCTGCGGCTCTTCTTCGCGCGGCGTCACCAGCACCGCAAAGAAGCCCAGCAACAGCGCCGCCAGCGCCAGCAGCGGGGTCAGCGCGTTGGACTGGAAGGCAGCCGCCAAGCGACCGGAAACACCCAAGGGGGGTGCTGCCGGGCTGAGGGGTGGGGTTGGCTTCAACGTGGGTCCTTCAACGCAGCTTCTTCAGCGCGGTGCCGGCTGTGCGCCAGCCAGACCGGCGCGCACCGGGTCGGCGGCGATGCGTTCGCCGGCTTTCAGACCGGCCAGCACCGGCACGCTGTTGCCCTGGGCGCTGCCCAGTCGAACGGCCTTGAGTACAAAGCGATCGCCCTGCACTGCATAAACCGCGCTGAGCTCGCCGCGCCGCAGAACCGACGTGGTGGGGATCGACAGGCCGGCGGGTGTGGCGTTGGTCGATGTGCCGACCGAACTGCTGACAACCGCCGCGCCGACAAATCGCACCTGAACCGGCTGGCCCGGCTGTAGCTGGGCGGCCGCGGCAGCGGGCAGGTCCAGCCGCCACTCCACGGTTTGCGACACGCTGTCGGTGCTGGGCAGTTCGGTGCGCGACGCGGCTTGGATCTGCTGCCCGCCGGGCAGGGTGATGTCGACCCGGGTGGCCCCGCGGGCAAACGCTGTTCGCGAAGCGGGCACTTGCACCACGGCACGCAAGCGGTCGGGGCTGTACAGGGTCAGCAAGGCCCGGCCGGGTGTGGCCAGGTCGCCCACTTCCACCTGGGTGGCCAGCACCACGCCGGCAAAAGGCGCCGCCACAGTGGCGTGGCCACGCGCCAGCGCGGCCTGGCTGCGGCCTGCCTGGGCTTGCTGCAGGGCGGCTTGCGCGGCCCTCAGCTGGACAGCCGCGGTGTCCAAGGCCGCCGTGCTGAGGAAGCCCTGGCTGCGCAGCTCACGGGTGCGGCTGGCGTTCTGCTCGGCCTGGACCAGCAGGGCTTGAGCCTGCGCCACCGCGGCGTCACCACCGGCCACGCCCAGCTGCAGGTCGCGGTCGTCGATGCGCGCCAGCCACTGCCCGGCCACCACCCGGTCGCCCGCCTTCACGGCCAGGGCCAGCACGCGGCCGGCGGTTTGCGACGACACGGTGGCCTGCTGCTGCGCCTGCAGCGTGCCTTCCAGGACAAAGCCAGGGGTCTCGGTGCCAGCGCCGACCGTCAGCGTTGGGACCTGCACCGGCACTGCCCCCTGCGCTGGTGACGCGGTCACGGCAGCCGAGGCCATGGCCAGTCCGGCCAGGGTCAGGGCGAGCAAAAGCGATGCTGTTCTAGATACCATAATGAGTATGCTATCAGATACCTAATAGGGTATCAACATCCGGCGCAAAAAAGCCCCGACGGGCGGGGCTGGATGCGGTGCGGGTGGCAGCGCCTGTGGGGCGTCAAATGACGGCGCGAATGACGGCCCGGATGACGGCGCTGCTCAGAACGGAATGTCGTCGTCCATGTCGTCAAAGCCCGTGCTGGACTTGGCAGCGGGCGCCGGGCGCGACGCTGGCGCCGTGCGGGCGGGGGGTGCGCTGCGAGGTGCGGCGGCAGGGGCCGAGCCCATCTCGTCGCCGCCGGCGCCAACTGCGCCACCTTCGCGGCCGCCCAGCAGCACCATTTCGTTGGCCACGATCTCGGTGGTGTAGCGCTCGATGCCCTCTTTGTCGGTCCACTTGCGGGTTTTCAGCCGCCCTTCGATGTAGACCGACCGGCCCTTCTTCAGGTATTCGCTGGCGATTTCGGCCAAGCGGTCAAACAGCGAAACCGAGTGCCATTCGGTTTCTTCTTGACGGTCGCCGCTGGTCTTGTCTTTCCAGGTGCGCGTGGTGGCGATGCGCAGGTTGCAAATGGCCGAACCGCTGGGCATGTAGCGAACTTCAGGGTCCTTGCCGAGGTTGCCGATGATGATGACTTTGTTGACCGAGGCCATGACTTGCTCCTGAGACGCGGCCAAAACAGGCGCGGTTGAGTGGGGTGGCGGCCATTATCGCGCCCGGCCCCGGTCGGTGCGCCATCCCCCAAGCCGTCGCCCTGAAGCAGGCCTTCGCTCGGGTGCACCCGGCAGCGGGTGTGGGGTCGGGTCCTGCGGGGGAGCCGTGCGGTAGATGGCTCGCGTAGCATCCCGCCTCAACCATGTCCGCTGTCCTCCACGCTCCAACCGACCCCGCGCCCGCCACGGCCCCCGGCAGCGCCGCCCAGCAGGTGCTGCACGAGGTCTTTGGCTACCCGGCCTTCCGTGGCGCCCAGGCCGAGATCGTGGGCCACGTGGTCCATGGCGGCGACGCGTTGGTGCTGATGCCCACCGGCGGCGGCAAGAGCCTGTGCTACCAGGTGCCGGCCATCGTGCGCCACCGCGCCGGCCAGGGCGTGGCGGTGGTGGTCAGCCCGCTGATCGCGCTGATGCACGACCAGGTCGGTGCGCTGCATGAGGCCGGTGTCGACGCGGCCTTCCTGAACAGCACGCTCGAAGGCGATGAAGCGCGGCGCGTCGAACGCGACCTCATGTCGGGCAAGTTGACGCTGCTGTATGCCGCGCCCGAGCGCATCCTGACGTCGCGCTTCATGGCCATCCTGCAGTCGCTGTTCGAACGCGGCCAGCTGAGCCTGTTTGCGATTGACGAAGCGCACTGCGTCAGCCAATGGGGCCACGACTTCCGCGAAGAGTACCTGGGCCTGTCGGCGCTGCACGAGCAGTTTCCCGGCGTGCCGCGCGTGGCGCTCACGGCCACCGCCGACGACCACACCCGTGCCGACATCATCGAACGGTTGCACCTGGAAGAAGCGCGCTTGTTCGTGGCCAGCTTCGACCGGCCCAACATCCGCTACACCATCGTCGAAAAAGACGACCCCAAAAAGCAGCTGCTGCGCTTCTTGCGCGACGAACACGACGGTGACGCTGGCATCGTCTATTGCCAAAGCCGCAAGAAGGTGGAAGACACCGCCAACTGGCTGGCCGCCGAGGGCTTGACGGCACTGCCTTATCACGCCGGTCTGGACAGCGACCAGCGCCGCCGTCACCAGGACCGCTTCTTGCGCGAAGACGGCGTGGTCATCGTCGCCACCATTGCGTTTGGCATGGGCATCGACAAACCCGACGTGCGTTTTGTGGCCCACCTGGACCTGCCCAAGAACATCGAAAGCTTCTACCAGGAAACCGGCCGCGCCGGCCGCGACGGCCTGCCCGCCAACGCCTGGATGACCTACGGCCTGGCCGACGTGGTCAACCAGCGCCGCATGATCGACGACAGCGACGCCGGCGAAGAATTCAAGCGCCTGCAACGCACCAAGCTCGACGCGCTGCTGGCGCTGTGCGAAGCGCACGACTGCCGCCGCGTGCGCCTGCTGAGCTACTTTGGCCAGCCCAGCACGCCGTGCGGCAACTGCGACAGCTGCCTGACCGCACCCGACACCTGGGACGCCACCGAAGCGGCGCGCAAGGCGCTGAGTTGCATCTACCGATTCCGACAGGCCGGTGGTCAGCGCTACGGCGCCGGGCATCTGATCGACGTGCTGCGTGGCAAGGTCACCGACAAGACCCGTCAGCATGGGCACGAAAGCCTGTCCACCTTTGGCGTGGGGGCCGACGTCAGTGAAGCACAGTGGCGTTTGGTCCTGCGCCAGCTGATCGCGATGGGCCATGTGCAAACCGAAGGTGACTTCAACACCCTGGTCTTGGCCGACAGCGCGCGCGAAGTGTTGCGTGGCGAAGTGGCGGTGACTTTGCGCGTCTCGACCGAGGCCAAACCCCGGGTCAAGGCGCAACGGGTGCGTGGCGCCAGCGGCGGCACCAAACCACCGCCCGTGGCCCTGGACGACGCAGCCACCCGGCGCTTCGTGGCGCTGAAGGCCTGGCGCGGCGAGGTGGCACGCGAACACAACCTGCCGGCCTACGTGGTCTTCCACGACGCCACCTTGGCCGAGATGGCCCGCGAATGCCCCGACAGCCTGGACGCGTTGGCCGGCATCAGTGGCGTGGGCAGCAAGAAGCTGGAAGCCTACGGCGCTGAAATCCTGCGTCTGTTGACGCACGCCTGAAGCGGTTCTCGCTGCTCCCAGACGCCAGCGCAGCCGGCAGTGCTGCGTTGAAAGGGCCCCGCACGTATCATGGCCGGTTTGCCCCAGCTCACCCATGACCGACCGCGTTGAAAAAAGCCCCCCCGGCAGCCTGCCCCTGGCAGCCAGCCCGCAACGCGCCTTGGGCGAAGCCTCGGCAGCAACGCCTGCCCTGCGCGAGGCCCCTGGAGAAGCACGCGCTTTGCGCGAAGCACCTGGAGAAGCACGCGCCCTGCGCGTGCGGGGCGCCCGCACCCACAACCTGAAGAACATCGACCTCGACATCCCCAAGCACGCGCTGGTGGTGATCACGGGTTTGTCGGGCAGCGGCAAAAGCAGCCTGGCCTTTGACACGCTGTACGCCGAGGGCCAGCGGCGCTATGTGGAGAGCCTGAGCGCCTATGCGCGGCAGTTCTTGCAGCTGATGGACAAGCCCGACGTCGACGTGATCGAAGGCCTGAGCCCCGCCATCAGCATCGAACAAAAGGCCACCAGCCACAACCCGCGCAGCACGGTGGGCACCATCACCGAGATTCACGACTACCTGCGGCTGCTCTACGCCCGTGCCGGCACACCTTACTGCCCGGACCACAACGTGCCGCTGCAGGCCCAAAGCGTCAGCCAGATGGTCGACGCCGTGCTGGCCTTGCCCGAAGACACGCGGCTGATGGTGCTGGCGCCGGTGGTGCGCGACCGCAAGGGCGAGTTCACCGAACTCTTCGAGGACATGCAGGCGCGAGGTTATGTGCGCTTCCGCGTGGGCGGTGATGGCAAGCCCGGCCAGGTGATCGAGGCCGAAGGGCTGCCGACGCTGAAGAAGAACGAAAAGCACGACATCGACGTGGTCATCGACCGCCTGAAGACGCGTTCCGACATGAAGCAGCGCCTGGCGGAGAGCTTCGAAGCCAGCCTGCGCATCGCCGAAGGCCGCGCCATCGCGCTGGAAATGGACAGCGGCAAGGAACACCTGTTCAGCAGCAAATTCGGCTGCCCGGTGTGCAGCTACTCGCTGCCCGAACTGGAGCCGCGCCTGTTCAGCTTCAACAGCCCCGTGGGTGCCTGCCCGGCCTGCGACGGCCTGGGCCAGGTCACGGTGTTCGACCCCGAACGCGTGGTGGCCTTCCCCAGCCTGAGCCTGGCCGCAGGCGCGGTCAAAGGTTGGGACCGACGCAACAGCTACACCCACTCGATGCTGGAAAGCGTGGCCAGACACTGCGCCTTCAACATCGAAACGCCTTACGAACAGTTGCCGGCCAGCGCGCAGCAGGTGCTGATGTACGGCTCGGGCAGCGACGAGATCGAGTTTGTCTACGAAGCCGAAGGCGTGGGCCGCGGCGGCAAAGCCAAGACCCGCAGCGTCAAGCGCAGCCACCCGTTTGAAGGAATCATCCCCAACTTCCAGCGCCGCTTCAAAGAAACGGATTCGGTGGCGGTGCGCGATGAGCTGGCCCGCTATCAAGCCGCCAAGCCATGTACCGCATGCGAAGGCTCGCGGCTGCGGCGCGAGGCACGCCATGTGTTTTTGCAGCACGCCAGCACCGCAGCCGACACGCTGAGCGTGGGTGTCAAGGGCAAACCCATTTACGAGGTGGAGCACGCCACGCTGGCCCATGCGTTGGCCTACTTTGAAGGCCTGAAGCTGGTCGGCGCCAAGGGCGAAATTGCCGACAAGATCGTGCGCGAGATTCGCAGCCGACTGCGTTTCCTGAACGACGTGGGCCTGAGCTACCTGAGCCTGGACCGCGGTGCCGACACGCTCAGCGGCGGCGAGGCCCAGCGCATCCGCCTGGCCAGTCAGATCGGCAGCGGCCTGAGCGGCGTGATGTACGTGCTGGACGAGCCCAGCATCGGCCTGCACCAGCGCGACAACGAAAGGCTGATCGGCACGCTCAAACACCTGCGCGATCTGGGCAACAGCGTGCTGGTGGTCGAGCACGACGAAGACATGATCCGCTGCGCCGACCATGTGGTGGACATGGGCCCCGGTGCCGGCGTGCACGGCGGCCGCGTGATGGCGCAGGGCACGCCGCAGGAAGTGGCCGACAACCCCAACTCACTGACCGGCCAGTACCTGGCCAATGTGCTGCGCATCGAAGTTCCCCAACGCCGCCGCGCGGCCAGCGGTTTTGGTGCGGCGCCGTTTCGCCTGAGCATCGTGGGCGCGCGCGGCAACAACCTGCGCAACGTCAGCGTCGACATCCCGGTGGGCTTGCTGACCTGCGTCACCGGTGTCAGCGGCTCGGGCAAGAGCACGCTGATCAACGACACGCTGTACACCGCGGTGGCGCGCAAGCTCTATCAAAGCCACGCCGAGCCCGCGCCGCACGACCGCATTGAAGGCCTGGAGCAGTTCGACAAGGTCATCAACGTCGACCAAAGCCCGATCGGCCGCACACCGCGCAGCAACCCGGCCACCTACACCGGCTTGTTCACACCCATTCGCGAGCTGTTCGCTGAAGTTCCGGCGGCGCGTGAACGGGGTTACGGCGCCGGGCGCTTCAGCTTCAACGTCAGCGCCACCAGCGGCGGCGGGCGTTGTGAAGCCTGTGAAGGCGACGGCGTGATCAAGGTCGAGATGCACTTCTTGCCCGACATGTACGTGCCTTGCGACGTTTGCCACGGCGCGCGCTACAACCGCGAGACGCTGGAGGTCCTGTACAAGGGCAAGAACATCACGCAGGTGCTGGAACTGACGGTGGAAGACGCCTACAAGCTCTTCCAGGCGGTGCCCAACCTGGCGCGCAAGCTGCAAACGCTGCTCGACGTGGGCCTGGGCTACATCCGCCTGGGTCAAGCCGCCACCACGCTGAGCGGCGGTGAGGCGCAGCGCGTCAAGCTGGCGCTGGAGCTGAGCAAGCGCGACACCGGGCGCACGCTGTATATCCTGGACGAGCCGACCACCGGTTTGCATTTTCACGACGTGGGCATGCTGCTCAAGGTGCTGCACCAGCTGCGCGACGCGGGCAACACCATCGTCGTCATCGAGCACAACCTGGACGTCATCAAGACGGCCGACTGGCTGATCGACATGGGTCCCGAGGGTGGCGCCGGCGGTGGCTACGTGGTGGTGGCCGGAACCCCGGAAGAGGTGGCGGCGCACGAAGGCAGCCACACCGGGCGCTTCTTGAAGTTGATGCTCTGATACCGCTTTGCGTTCAATCGCTTGGAAAGGTGAGGTCGAGAGAGGCGGCTGGCGGCGCTTTGCGGACGCTCAGCGTCTGTTGCCGAAGTCACACATCCGACCCGCCGCGATCATGCGCGTTAAGGTCTGTGGCGAGACGAGGCCAACGGATACCGGGCTCCGCTCATGTCCCCCGGGTCCGGCTTCGCCGGCCCCTCCTCCAAATACTTCGCTGCGCCCGGTACCCATTGCCCTCGTCCAACCACCGTGTCAGCGGGCCCAACATCGGCGCGCCATCGCTGGTGCCTGAGCGGGCGATTGGGGTGCCCTGCGGAGCGAAGTATTAGGAGGAGCGGCGGGCGAAGCCCGGCGCGGGGGACATGAGCGCAGCAGGGCACCCCAAGCGCACGCGATCGCCACAGTACGAACGATCGCGACGCGCCGAGAGCCGACGCTTAGCACCAGCCCGGATTGATGCGACTGAACGCAAGTCGGTACGAGGGTAGGCGTTGTGGTCGACCGACCGGTGCCAGACCGAGCGGCCGATCTCTTGTTCGCCCATCAGCGCGCGGGCTGCTCGAGCGGCGGCTGCTGCTTGACCACAATGACCGTGCAGGGCGCGTCCATCGCCACCTTGATCGGCACGGTGGCGACCAATCGCTGCATCTGCAGGCCATGCGTTGCGGCACCCATCACGATCATGCTGACATGGTTGCCTTGGGCGTAGCGGGTCAGGCTCTGAGCCACGTCGTAGGACTCCAGCACGTGGTGCGAGGTCTGGTGCCCGATCAGGTCCAGACCCTTGGCCCACTGCATCATCACGGTCAGGTGGCGCCGGTGGACTTGCGATTCGCTGCGGTCGCCTTCGGTGTAGCTGGTTTCACTGGGCGAGATCACCGTCACGCAGGCCAACCGCGCGCCCGGGCGCACGCCGAGCGTTTGTGTCACCGCCTGGCGCAGCGCGTGCATCGTGCCGTCGCTCACCTCATGGTGGGGTGGCAGCGCCACCATCACGATGGGGATCTCCTGGATGTGGTGGGTGGGCAGCAGGCTGGGCTGGTAGTGCTTGCCCGCCGCCTTGAGCCAGCGCTTGAGATGCTCTTTGAAGCCGGTGCCGCGGGTGCGCTTGCCACGCGCCGTGACCTTCACCTGATCAGGGTGCGACAGGTCGAACGCCAGATGGGCTGCCGAGGGGTAGCGGTGCGCCGCTTCATGCTCCAGGCAGCGCAGGATCACCTCTTGCAGCCACTCGGGCAGGTCGCCACGCAAGGCGCGCGGCGGCTTGGGGTCCATCCACAAGCGCAGGCGCAAACCACTGTCGGTGGTGGGTGAGCCAAAGGGCAGCTCACCGGTGGCCAGCTCATACAGCATGACGCCGATGGCGAAGATGTCGCTGCGCGGATCGCCGCGCACACCCACCACCTGTTCGGGCGCAATCCAGACTGGCGAACCCACCGCCTTGCGCAGTTCTTCGGCCAGCAGGTCGGGGTAGTGCGCGTGGCAGGAAAGTCCGAAGTCCAGCAGCACCGCCTTGCCGTTCGGCTGGATGATGACGTTGGCGGGTTTGAGGTCCAGGTGGCAGGTGTCATGTTTGTGCAGGCTGTGGACCGCGTGCGCCAAGGCGGCGCCCAGGCTGGCCAGCGTCTCGGGTGTCAGTGGGTTGGCCGCTGCTTCCGACTCGGGCAGCCAGTGCTCCAGTGTCTGGCCCTGCACATGCTCCATCACCAGATAGGGCGTGTCTTGCAGGTCGCCCGCCGCCACAAAGCGGGGCACATGCGGTCCGCTGAGCAGCGGGAGCAGCTGGTGTTCCACCTCGAAGCTGACGATGGTCTCGGCCCCGTCTTCCGCGGTCATGCGCGGGACCTTCATCACCATCGGGAAGCCGGGGTCAGCACGGCCAGGAGCGCCGTCGGCGCAGGTCACGCTGTAGATGCGGGCCATCCCACCCGAGTAGATGAGTGGCCCGATGACAAACCCGTCCAACAGTGATCCGGGCTTCAACAGACTCATCGACCTTCTTCCAGGCGCTTGGCAAAGTAATCGGGCAATCCGGCCCGCCGCACCGCGGCAGCAGCGGCCATGTGGTCGTACGGTACGCGGTGAAAGGTCAGGCGCGCCTGCTTCAGATCAAAGAGGGCGTACATGGCAGGGGTCAGTCCGTCGCGCGGCTGCCCGACCGACCCGACGGTGGCGATCCAGTGCCGGTGGGTCGGCAAGGGGATGGGCACGCCAGCGGTGGGCGAGAAGCCCATCAGCTTGCCTCGACTGCCTTTGTAGTACAGCGTCTGGTGGTGCACGTGGCCGCCGAAGACGTAGCGCACAGCAGGGTCTGCGGTAGCAGCGGCCAGGCTGGCCGTGGCACTGCGCTCGTCATCGACGTAACGCCACTGCGCAGGCTCGTCGGCACTGGCATGCACCAGAAAACACGACGCCAGGCGGGTCGTGAGTGGCAACGCCGCCAGGAACTGCTGGTGCTCCGGGTTCAGCTGTGCATGCGTCCAAGCGGCAGTGGCCGCGCCGAGCGCGCTGCTGGACGGTGGCGGGTTGAGCGCCATTGCATCGTGGTTGCCTTGCAGCACCACGGCGCCAGCTTGCGCCAGTTGCATGACGCGGTCCATCACGGGCACAGGGTCACCGCCGTAGCCGACCAGGTCGCCAAGGATGGCGAACTGGTTGGCGCCCTGCTGCTCTGCATGGTCCAGGCAAGCTTGCAGAGCCTGCAGGTTGGCATGGAGGTCCGACAACAGCGCCAGCTTCATGCAAAGTCCCCTTGTGGTGTGAAGCCATGATGGCGGATGGGCTGAACCGGGCCGCCGATGACAGCTGCGGCCAAGGTTTGCGCGCAGAGCAACCTGGCCTGACTGCAGGTTGTCAGAACCATTCTGCGCTTAGCCGCTGACAGGGCGGTTGGCGCCATGCAGCTTGCGCGGGCCTTACTCCGACACCGCTCGCGGTGTGTGCCGGCTGACCCTCTTGCGCGACGCGGCCACATGTTTGATCAAGGCTTACCCTGGGTTTGAAGCATTCCTTGGTTCGATGAAACCTTGTAGTAAGGAAGCTGCGCCACATTCGCTTCCAACGAACGAAGGGCGCTGTGGGTGGTGTGCCGGTGAACGAAGAACCCGACACCCACAAGCCTGAACAACGTCAACTCTCTCAAGAACCCATCGCTCTGGGCCCAGGCAGTTGAGCGAAAAAAACGATCCGCAGTCTGACTGCGGTACAGAACCGTCTGGACCCTGTGCCAGGCAATATTTGGAGCAAGCAAAATGGCAGCAGCTGGCGCATCAACCGCCGTGCGGGAACGATCCCGCCCGATGACCCCCGAAGAGAAAAAAGTGATCGCGGCTTCTTCCGCGGGCACGATCTTCGAGTGGTACGACTTCTATCTGTACGGTGCGCTGGCGGCCATCATCGGCGCGCAGTTCTTCACCGCCTTCCCCGAGAACACACGCAACGTGTTTGCGCTGTTGGCATTTGCGGCCGGCTTCATCGTGCGACCTTTTGGCGCGCTGGTGTTCGGCATGCTGGGCGACATGATCGGCCGCAAGTACACCTTCCTGATGACCATCGTCATCATGGGCATGTCGACCTTTCTGGTGGGTGTATTGCCCAACTACGAAAGCTGGGGTGTTGCCGCGCCGGTGATCCTGATCCTGCTGCGCATGGCGCAGGGTTTGGCGCTGGGTGGTGAATACGGTGGCGCCGCGATTTATGTGGCTGAACACGCGCCAGCCAACCAGCGCGGCTACTTCACGGCCTTCATCCAGACCACGGCCACCTTGGGCCTGCTGCTGTCGCTGATCGTGATTCTGTCGGTGCAAGGCTATGTCAACGGCAACTTCCCCGACGTGCCCTTGCTGAAGGACGGCGTTGCGGTGTTGCTGGCCGACGGCAAGCCATCAATGGTCAAGGCGTTCAACGCCTGGGGCTGGCGCGTGCCGTTCATCGGCTCGATCTTCCTGCTGG
>JANMHH010000350.1:0-13924 GCA_031375065.1 Rubrivivax sp.
CGCACCTGGTCGAGCACCAGGTCAGCAGCCAGACCCTGTTGTCAGGGGGCTTTTTGGAAGTTCGCCGCGACACCGTGCGTTTGCCCGATGGGCGTGCCGCGACGCGTGAATTCATCCAGCACCCCGGTGCCGTGGCTGTGATTCCGATGCTCGACGACGGGCGGGTGGTGTTGGTGCGCCAACACCGCTACCCGGTGGGCAAGGTGCTGCTGGAGTGGCCCGCGGGCAAGCTGGACCCGCACGAGAGCACCTGGGCCTGCGCCCAGCGCGAGCTGCAGGAAGAGACCGGTTACACCGCCACCGAGTGGGCGTTTGCCGGCGAGATGCACAACGCTGCCGCCTACTCCACCGAGAGCATCTGGCTGTGGTTTGCGCGGGGCATGAAAAGCGGCCCGACGCGGCTGGACGACGGCGAGTTTGTCGAAACCGTGGCGCTGAGTCTGCCCGAGCTGGTGGCGCTGGACGCCCAAGGCGCGCTGCTCGACGTCAAGACCCTGGTGGGTTTGCACTGGTTGCAGCAATGCCTGGCCGGACAACGGGCCTGGGATTGGCAAAGCGCAGAAGACGCACGAAACGCACAGAGCGCAGCCCCACTATGATCTGCCCACGATGAAAGTGCTGAACCTGCGCTGCGCCAACGGTCACGGCTTCGAAGGCTGGTTTTCCAGCGACGACGAATTCATGGACCAGAACGGCCGTGGCTTGATCGAGTGCCCGCTGTGCGCCGACAAGGTCATCGGCCGTTTGCCCTCAGCCCCGCGCCTGAACCTGTCGGGTTCGCGCGAGCCCGTCGCGCTGCCGCAACCGGCTGACTTGCAAGCGGCGTGGCTGGAAACCGTGCGCCGCGTGGTCGCCAACACCGAAGACGTGGGTGATCGGTTTGCCGAAGAAGCGCGCCGCATCCACTACGGGGAAGAAGCGGCGCGCGGCATTCGCGGCCAGGCCAGTGCCGACGAACGGGCGGCGCTGCGCGAAGAAGGCATCGAAACCATGTCGATCCCGCTGCCGGCGGCGCTGAAGGGCCCGGTGCAGTAGCTGACCCGCTGCAGCAGCCAACCCGCTGCTGCGGTCGGCCCGGTCTGGAGCGGCGCGGTTGGGTCAGGTCACAGAACCCGGCCTGGATTCATCAAACCCAGAGTGTCCAGTGCGTACTAGATGGCCCGCATCATCTGCAGCGCCACCGGCGACTTGCGCAGCGCCAGCTCTTCGCGCTTGAGCAAACCAATGCCGTGCTCGGCAGAAAACGAGCCCCCCACTGCAGCCACCGCGTCAAAGACCAGGCTGTTGATGCGCTGCTCCTGTTCGGCCAGGAAGCGCTTGCCGTCCGTGCCTTCGGGGGCCTGCACGTTGTAGTGCAGGTTGCCGTCACCCAGGTGGCCGAAGTTGACCAGTTGCACACCCGGGAACTGCTGCTGCAGGGCCGCATCGGTGCGCTCGACAAAGCCGGGTATGGCTGAGACCGGCAGCGAAATGTCGTGTTTGATGTTGAGCCCCGCCTCGGCCTGGGCCAAGGGAATGGATTCGCGCACCTGCCACAGCGCCTGGCTCTGGCCCAGGCTCTCGGCCACCACGGCGTCGGTCACGCAGCCGTCTTCCAAGGCAGCGCCCAGCAGCGCTTCAAAGCGGGCGCGGGCCTGGGCCTCGCCCTCCACGTCGCTTTGCTCCAGCAACACCGTCCACGGCGCTGTGGGCAGGGGCTGGGGCAGGGTGGGGAAATGGCGCGCCACCAGGTCGAGGGCAAAGCGCCCCATGGCCTCAAAGCCGGTCAGGCCGGCACCCAGCCGCTGGCGCGCCAAGTTGAGCAAGTTCACGCAATCGGCCAGGCTGGCGCAGGCGGCCAGCGCGGTGGTGGTGGCCGCCGGCCGCGGCGCCAGTTTCATGGTGGCAGCGGTGATGATGCCCAGCGTGCCTTCGCTGCCGATGAACAGGTCGCGCAGGTCGTAGCCGGTGTTGTCCTTGCGCAGGCCGCTCAGGCCGTCCCAGACGTCGCCTTGGGCGGTCACCACCTCCAGCCCCAGGCAGAGTTCGCGTGTATTGCCCCAGCGCAACACCTGCGTGCCACCGGCGTTGGTGGCCAGGTTGCCGCCCAGCGTGCAGCTGCCCTGCGCGGCCAGGCTCAAAGGAAACAGAAAACCTTGCTCGGCCGCGGCCTGCTGCACGTTTTGCAGCACGCAGCCGGCTTCAGCGGTCAGGGTGAGGTTGGCCGCGTCCAGGGCGCGCACTTTGTTCATGCGCTGCACGCTCAGCAAAATCTGCTGCCCGGTGTCGTCGGGCACGCCACCGCCCACCAGACCGGTGTTGCCACCTTGCGCAACGATGCTCACACCGTGCGCCGCGCAGGCCCGCACCACCGCGGCCACTTCGGGTGTGCTGCCGGGGCGCACCACCGCCAGCGCCTTGCCACGCCAGCGGCGTCGCCAATCCAGCTCATAGGCCGTCAGGTCGCCGCTGTCGAGCACGTGGGCGCTGCCCACGGCCGTGCGCAGCGTTTCGATCAGGCTCATGCGGCCTCCTGCGCAGCAGCCTCAGGCAAGGGGTGGCGCAGGCGCCAGCGGATGTAGACGGTGCTGACCACAAACAGCCCCAGGCTGAGCACGATCTCGCCCACCGCCAACAGCTGCGACAAGCCTTGCTCGGTGGTGGCGCGCACCACGCCTTCCATGAAGTACAGCCACAGCAGCAGGCTGAGCCAACGGAAGGTGTACATGCGGTGGCGCAGCAACCCGGCCACGCAGGGCAGCAGCGGCAGCACCTTCAGAGCCAGGGTGCCGCTGCCGGTGGGGGCCCACCACAGCTCCCAACCCACACACAGCACGATCAAGGCCAGCAGGCCGGCCAAGGCCACCGCGCGGGTGCTTTGCACCACCGCGTCGGGCTGGCGCGGTGCGTCATCAAAAGAGGTTTCAAGGGTCATGCTGGCATCATAGCCAGCATGAAAGACATGAGTCCGCGCGCTGACGGCGCCATGCACGAACGTTTGGCGCAGGCGCGATCGCTGGTTCAGGATTTGCCCCACACCCTGCGGGCCTGGCCCTGGTTTGACACCTTGCGCACGCTGCGCCAGCGCTTTCGCGAAGACCGCCTGGGGCTGACTGCCAGCAGCCTGACCTTCACCACGCTGATTGCGCTGGTGCCCTTGATCACCGTGATGCTGGCCGTGTTCACCGCGTTCCCGATGTTCGCCGGCTTCGAGGTGGCGCTGGAGAAGTACTTCCTGCAAAACCTGGTGCCCGACACCATTGCCAAGCCGGTGCTCAAGTCGCTGACCCAGTTTGTGGGCAAGGCGCGCGGCATGGGCACCGCGGGCCTGTTGATGCTGATGGTCATCGCGTTGGCGCTGGTGCTGACCATCGACCGCACGCTCAACGCCATTTGGCGGGTGCGCCAACCCCGGCGGCTGGGGCAACGCGTGTTGGTCTACTGGGCGGCGCTGACGCTGGGGCCGCTGGCGCTGGGCATCAGCTTGACGGGCACGTCCTACGCGGTGTCGGCGTCGCGCGGCTGGGTCGGCGCTCTGCCGGGTGGGGTGGCGTTGCTGCTCGAGGTGATTCAATTTCTGACGCTGGCGGCGGCCGCCGCAGGCCTGTTCCACTACGTGCCGCACACCGTGGTGCGCTGGCGCCATGCCTTGGCTGGTGGTGTCTTCGTGGCCTTGGCCTTTGAGGTGGTGAAGAAGTTGTTGGCCTGGTACCTGGACTCGGTGCCCATCTACAACACGGTGTATGGCGCCTTTGCGGTGGTGCCCATCATGCTGCTCTGGGTCTACCTGGTGTGGGTGATCGTGCTGCTGGGCGCCGTGATCGCGGCCTACGCGCCGAGCCTGCAGATGCGGGTCAGTGCACGGCCTGAACGACCGGGCTGGCGCTTCGAGTTGTCGCTGGCCGTGCTCAAGCAGTTGCAGCAGGCGCGCCTGGGCAGCGAGCAGGGCCTGTCCTTGGCCGCCGTGGCGCAACGCCTGCGGGTGGATCCGTTGCAGTTGGAGGCCACACTGGAGGTGCTGGCGGGCATCGGCTGGGTGTCCCGCCTGGACGAATCCCCGAGCCCGCGCTATGTGCTGTTGTGCCCGCCCGAGAGCACCCCGCTGGCGCCCCTGATTCAGCAAACCTTGCTGCGGCCGGGCCCCCACAGCGAAGCTGCGCTGGAAAAGAGTGGCCTGTCCAGGCTGAGTCTGCAGCAGGCCTTGCAGGCCTGAGCCGAAGCGTCCGGCGGGCGCCGAAGCGCTTTAAACACCTGCTCTTTTCAGGCGCAGCAAACCGGGTACCGGCTCCGATCGGCGCAGCACGTCTTCTGCCAACCAGACCGCGGCGCGGCGGGCTCGTTCGGCCACCACGGGCAGTGGCAGCTGCTGGTAGTCGTCGTTGAAGACCTCGAAGCTGTAGTCGCCGCGGTATCCCAGACGGTCCAGCGCCACCACCAGCCGCGTCAGCTCGTCGCTGTGCACACCCTCACCCGGAAAGACCCTGAAGGTGCGTGCCGTGGTCATGCGCTCTTCAAAGGTGGGAGTCTCCTGCCACATGAAGTCCGACAGCTGCACCAGGTAGATTTTCTGCGGATCGATCAGGTTCAGGTCGTCCAGCGGGTCCTTCGCCGCAAAGATGTGAAAGGAATCAAGCCCGATGCCCAGGTTGGGGCAATTCGCTTGATCAACGATCGCCCAGGCCTGGCTGAAACGGTTGACGCAGCGGCCCCAGGACAGCGCTTCGTAGGCCACGCGTATGCCATGCGGCAGGGCCAGCATGGCCAGTTTGCGCAGGTCGCGGGCCAGCACCGCAGCATCCATGCTGGCGTGCACACTGGTGGAACTGCAGGCCAGCAAGACCCGGCAGCCCAGCGCTGCGCACATCTCGATCATGCTTTTGGCGATGTCCACCTTGTAGGCGTGCAAGCTGCCTGACAGCCCCTCGAAGTCGCGCAGCACTTGAAAGCCGGTGCCACGCAAGCCGCTGCTGCGCACGGCCTTGACCGCCGCGTCCAGCCCTTCGGGGTGCCCGACCACGTCGCGCGCGCTGAGCATCACCTGCCCGAAACCGGCGTCGCGCATGGCCCGCAACTTGGCCTCCAGCGGCCCGGCCAGGCTGATCGTGTCCATGCCAAATTCGTCGATCTTCATGATCAGCCTAGGGCCTGTTGTCGCGCACCAACTCGAACACCACCGAGTGCATCACGTGGCGTGTGATGGCACCGCTGTCGCTGGCTTGCAGGCTTGCCGTCTGCACAAATTCCAGGCCACGCCGGCGCAGCAGGTCCACCGTGCCCGGCACGTCGGCGGTGCCGAAGGCCACCCGTTGATAGGCCTCTTGTTCGTCGCTGGCCAGCTCCGCGGCCGGGGGTTCGATCAGCTGCAGATAAAAGCGCGCGCGGCCCTCGCACGGGCTCTGCAGCAGCGTGCCCTTGGGCAGGATGCCGAACTGCGTGTGCTCAGGCAGGCGGGTGAAGCCCATCAGGCGACCGTAAAACTCGACCCAGTCGTCGGTTCGGTCCCTGCCGATGTACTGAACCACGCCAAAGAAGTGCAAGCCGGCCAGCGCGGGCGGCTTGGGGTCGACGCCGGGTATCGGCTTGAAGTCGACATCGAAAATGGAAAACTCGGCGTAGCGGTCCACGAAGTAGATGTGCGCGCCACCCGGGCCATGAATGCCCGGGATGTTGAGCTCCATCACCTGGGCATGGTTGGGCACATCCCAGGCTCCCAGTTCCAGCACACGTTGGTTGGCCAACCGGGCGTCCCGCACCCGCAAGGCCACGGCGGTGAGGCGCGGACTGCCTGGGTCGGCGGCCTGCGTACCGCGAACCACGCCCAGGTGGGCGTTGACGACAATGTTCATCTCGCCCTGCCGATACAAGGTGACCTCGCGCGAGCGGTGGCGCGCCACCGGCCTGAAGCCCAGGTTCTCCAGCACCTGGCCCAGCGCCTGCGGTTGCGTGGTGGTGTACTCCAGGTACTCGATGCCATCCAAGCCCAGCGGGTTTGAAATGTCACCAATGGCTTCGCGGTCTGCGCTGCTCACGGTCATGGCGATGTCCTCTGTCCTCTCGGCTGTCTTCTCGGTCGTGTTCTCGGTTGTCTTCTCGGTCCTTGCGCATCTGCGTTGTGCGACGTTGCGCCACCATCCAGGCAGACCTGGCCCCAGTTTTCAAGCGCGGCTGCGCAGCAGCCGTTGCATGTGGGTCTGCATGCGCACCGGGTCAGGCTCACGGCCGGTGAAGTGACGGAACGCGCCGACCGCCTGGCCTACTGCCATGCCAGCGCCGTCGGACACCTTGCATCCCAGCGCTGCAGCGGCCTGGAGCAGGGCGGTTTGCAGTGGGAAATAGACGATCTCCGACACCCACAGGTCGCTGCGCAGCCATGCGGGGTCCAGCGGCAGCCCCGGCAGCTTGTCCATGCCCGTGGGTGTGGCGTGCACCAGGCCGCTGGCGCCTTGCAGCGCGGTGGCGGCGTCGGTTGTGAAACTGGCGCGACGGCCGGGGTAGAGCGCGTTCAAACGATCGGCCAGCGCGTTGGCGCGAGCTGTGTCGCGGTCCACCAGCACCAGCTGTTGCACGCCCATGCGCAGAGCGGCATGGGCGATGGCCGAACCCGCGCCCCCGGCACCCAACAGCACCACGCGCGACAGCCCGGCACCTGGCAGTTGTCGTTCAAGGCCCCAGCGCCAGCCACTGCCGTCGGTGTTGTGGCCGATGGCCAAGCCGTCCTTGAAGACGACGGTGTTGACCGCGCCCATGGCCTGGGCTTCGTCGCTCAGCGAATCGAGCAACGGGATCACCGCCTGCTTGCAGGGGTAGGTGATGTTCAAGCCCGCAAAACCCATGGTGCGCGCCGCGGTCATCAGCGTGGGCAGGGCGTCAGCGCCAAGGGCGTGGCGGTCTACGTCGATCAATTGGTAATGCAGGCGCAGCCCTTGTGCGCGGGCTTCTTCTTCCTGCATCGCCGGGGTCAGGGAGCGCTGAATGCCCGAGCCGATCAGCCCCACCAGCAGCTTGTCGCCGGGCTGGGAGGCCTGCTCGGCCCAGGCCACAGGCGAGGTGATCGTATCCATGGCGGGAGCAGGCTCCTGGGCGGCTTACTTGCGCAGCTTGGCCAGTTCGGCCTGCAGCTCGGCCACGGTGGCGGCAATGGCTGCGCCATGCTTGTCCACCACCGGCTTGAACCGCTCGCGCAGCTTGGCCTGCTCGGCGCCCGACAGTTCGGTGACCGTCATGCCGGCCTTCTTCAGGGCGTCCAGATTGCCGGCTGCGGCGTCGCGCGAGGTCTTGCGTTGGAACGCGGCGGCTTCTTGCGCGGCGTCTTGCAGGATCTTCTTTTCGTCGGCCGACAGCGTGTCCCAGACCTTCTTGCTGAAGATCACCGACTGCGGGTTGTACTGGTGGTTGGACAGCGCCAGGAACTTCTGCACCTCGGCGAACTTGTTGGCCAGGATCACGTTGAGCGGGTTCTCCTGGCCGTCGATGGCCTTGGACTCCAACGCCGCATAGACCTCGGGAAAGGCCATCGGCGTGGGGTTGCCGCCCACCGCCTTAACCCAGTCGACGTTGATGGCGTTGGGGATCACGCGCAGCTTCAGGCCGTCCAGGTCCTCAACCCGGTTGATGGCACGCTTGCTGTTGGTGATGTTGCGAAAGCCCAGCTCCCAATAGGCCAGACCGACGATGCCTTTGTCGGTCAGCTTGGCATGCATCTTCTGGCCGAAAGGGCCATCGACCACGGCGTCGGCTTCGCGGCCATTGGCAAACATGAAGGGGAAGTCGTAGACCTCGAAGTCCTTCACCTGGCTGGCCAGGATGCCGCTGTTGAGCACCGTCATCTCGACCGTGCCGCCTTGCAGCGCCGACACCGTGGGGGCGTCGCCACCGAGCACGCCGCCCGGGAACAGGTTGATCTTGATCTTGCCGCCACTCTTGGCGGCCACGATCTCGGCAAACTTCTCAGCGCCCGTCACCAGCGGGTGGCCCTTGGGGTTTTGCTGCGCCAGCTTGAAGCTGCGCTCCTTGATGTCCTGGGCCGAGGCCACGCCGGCGGCACCGAACATCGCGACGGCGGCAGCGGCCACCCAGGACTTGATCATCAAACGCTTCATCGTTGTCTCCTGCACAAAGGAATGGGAACAGAGGGAATCAATAGAACAGCTTCAGCGGCCACAAGACCAACTGGGGGAACAGCACCAACAAGAACAAGACCACCAGTTGCGCCACCATGAATGGCAGCACACCGCGTGTCACGTCGTCCATCTTCATCTTGCCGACACCGGCCACCACATTGAGCACGGTGCCCACTGGAGGCGTGATCAGGCCGATCGCGCAGTTGATGATGAAGAGCACGCCGAAGTAGATGGGGTCGATGCCCGCGGCCTTGACCACCGGCATCAGCACGGGCGTCAGGATCAGGATGGTGGGTGTCATGTCCATGGCCGTGCCCACGGCAATCACCAACAACATGATCACGATCAGCAGCAAGGTCGGGCTGTCCATGAAGGGCTGCAGCAGGCTGATCATCTGTTGCGGCACCTGCGCCACCGTGATCAGCCAGGCCGAGACCATCGCGGCGGCCACCAGGAACATGATGACCGCGGTGGTCTTGGCGGCGCTGATGAACACCGGCACCACCTGCGCCAGCGTCAGCTCGCGGTAGATGACCACCGCCACGAACAGCGCATAGACGGCCGCCACCACGGCGGCTTCGGTGGGCGTGAAGACACCCATCTTCAAGCCCACCAGCACGATCACCGGCAGGAACAGCGCCCAGGTCGATTGTTTCAACGCAGCCCACTTTTCAGCGCGGCTGGCCTTGGGCGGCGGCGTCACGTTTTCGCTGCGCACGACAAAGAACCAGGCGATGGCAATGGCCAAACCCATCATCAGGCCCGGCACGATGCCGGCCATGAACAGCTTGCCGATCGACAGGTTGGCCGCAACGCCGAAGATCACGAAGCCGATGCTCGGCGGGATCACCGGCGCGATGATGCCGGCGCTGGCGATCAGCCCGCCGGCGCGCGCCTTGTCGTGGCCGGCCTTGACCATCATCGGCAGCAGCAGCGCGGCCAAGGCGGCGGTGTCGGCCACCGCCGAGCCCGACAGCGCGGCCATCAGCACCGCCGCCAGGATGGTGACAAAGCCCAGCCCGCCGCGCAGGTGGCCCACCAGCGCCAGTGCCAGGTTGACGATGCGCTTGGACAGGCCGCCGACGTTCATGATTTCGCCGGCGAGCATGAAGAAGGGCACCGCCAGCAGCGGAAAGCTGTCGGCGCCGTTGATCAGGTTCTGCGCCAGGATCTGGGTGTCCATCATGTCCAGATGCCACATCAGCGCGACGCCGCTGACCAGCAGCGCATAGGCGATGGGCATGCCCAGCGCCATCGCAGCGAGCAGCGAGCCCAGGAAGATGAAGATGGTCATCGTGCGGCCCCGTTGCCCGCGCGGGGCGTCTGTTCTTCCACGTGGGCCAGGTCTTCGGACTCTTGCACCATCACCAGCTCATCGTCGCGCAGGCGGCCGGTGACGGTGCGCCACATCTCGGCCAGCAGCAGCAGCACGGCCGGCACCGCGAACACCACGCCAGCCAGGTAGACGACGGCCATGGGCGCGCCGGTGACCGGGGCTTCGACGTCCCAGTTGATGCGCGATTGCGCCAGGCTGCCCTGGAACAGCATCACCGTCACCGCCAGCATCAGCACCTGGCTGATCAGCAGGCAGGCGATCTTGCCTGGGCGGTTGAGCCGGCTGATCAGCATGTCGGTGCCCAGGTGGCCGTGCTCGCGCAGTGCCACCAGGGCGCCCAAAAAGGTCATCCACACGAAGAGCCAGCGCGAGAGTTCTTCGCTGACAGCGATGCCGGAGTTGAAGACATAGCGCAGCACCACGTTGCCGAACACCATCACCACCATGATGGCCAGGCAGAGCGCGATCAGCAGCTCCAGCAGTTGGCTGAAGCGGTCCAGCACCGAGGGCGGTTTTGAGTGCACCGTTGTCTCCAGGCAGCCTCGACGGGATGCGTGAAGCGGATAATGTACGAACTGGTTAGTTCTTACATGAGTAGTTACCCGAACTCTGCGGGCGGCCGTGTTGGCGCCGTGGCGGGGGGCTCAGGCCGCTGGCATGGCAGCGGCCTGAGCCCGCGCTGCTGCGGCGGGATGGGCAGCGCTGGCCTAGCGGCGCACGAACCGCACCACCATCTCGATGATGCTGTCGCGGCGGGCGATCAGCGCGGCCGGCGTCTCCAGGTCGCGCTGGAAGATCAGCGCAAAGGTGTGCCGGTTGGCCACGTTGAAGACGCTCAAGGCGCTGATCGACATGTGCAGGTCGATCATGTCCAGCCCGCTGCGGAACACACCCGTTGCCACGCCGCGCTCGTAGAGGCGGCGCAAGCCGTCGATGGCCGGCACATTGAGCTTTCGGATGCTCTTGCTCTGCGCCAGGAATTCGCCGCGGTGGATGTTCTCGGTCATCACCAGGCGCACGAATTCGGGGTTGGCGAATTGGTAGTCGACCGTGAAGCCGACCAGCTTGCGCAGCGCGTCTTCGGGCGCCAGATCTTCGAGGTGGAGTTCGGTCTCGATGTGGCGGATGCGGCGGTAGGCTTCTTCAAGCACTGCGACGTAGAGGCCCTCTTTGCTGCCGAAGTAGTAATAGATCATGCGCTTGCTGGTGCGCATGGCCTCGGCGATGACGTCAATGCGGGCTCCGGCCAGGCCTTTTTCCGAAAACTCGTGCGTGGCGACATCGATGATGTCGGCCATCGTGCGTTCCGGGTTGTTGGTGCGCGACTCGACCTTTGACGATGACTTGGCTTTGGTGACGGCGCGCTGGCGCGGCTTTTGTACTGCCTGGTTCATGGTATCAGTGTAGGGGAAGGTGGCCAGACGCGCCGCTGTCTTCGCGCCCACGCTGCCCTGGCCGTGTGCAGCCTGCGCAGCCTGTGCCCTCTGACCCGTGACCGTGGCCTGGGCGACGCCAGCCGCCCGACAGCTCGTTTCAGAGCGAAATTCTGCCGGTCCACATGTCGCGGTACATCACCCAGTCGCCCATGAAGCTGTAGAGCGGCCGCTTGAAGCTGGCCGGCTTGTTCTTTTCGAACACGAAGTGGCCGATCCAGGCGCAGCCGTAGCCTGCCAGCAGGCCGTACAGCAGGTACTGCGGCTTGCCCGTGGTCACCAGCAGGGCCAGGCACACCAAAGCCAGGGTGCTGCCCAGAAAGTGCAGACGGCGGCAGGTTCGGTTGCTGTGCTCGCCCAGGTAGAAGGGGTAGAACTGCGCAAAGCTGGTGAAGGATTTGGGGTCGACCGCAGCCGTCGTGGTGTTGGTGGTGGTGGAACTGTCCATGGCCGGGGTCTCCAAGCGTCAGCGCAAAAAGTCGCGCATCGCATTGAGCACCGGATCGGGGCTTTCCTGCATCAGGAAATGCCCGGCTGGCACGGTGTGAATCGTGGCCTTCAGGCGCTGTGCCACGTTGGTGGCGGCTTGGGGTGCGGTCATCTGATCGTGTTGGCCCAGCACCAGGGCCGCCGGGCAACGCACCTGCAGTGCGGCGTCCAAGCCGTGGGTGTAGTCGTTGCAGGCGCTGAAGTCGGTGTGAAAGAGAAGGGCGTCTTTTTGGTGGGCCAGCACCTGATGCATCAGCGAGCGCGCGGCGCCGCGCAGCCAGACACCTGGGCCAGGGTAGGAAGGTTTGGCGGCCAGGGTGCTGAACGAGAAGGTCACGACGCGGTCGATCGCCGCCGACACGTTGCTTTTGGAGAGGTCCAGCAGGGCCTGCGGCACCGGCATCGGCACGCAGGTGCCCAGCAGCGCCAGGTGGGTGGCACGCTCGGGCGCGCGGGCCGCGGCTTCCAGCGCGATCAGCGAACCCAGGCTGTGCCCGGCCAACGCGGCGCGTGCAACGCCGGCAGCCGTCATCAACGCCAACACCCAGTCGGCCATGTCTTCCACCCGGGTCAGGGCCGGCCCGCCGCTGCGCATGTGGCCCGGCAGGTCCGCTGCCAGCACACTGTGGCCGTGGTGCGCAAACCAGCGTGCCAACAGCGTCCACACACTGTGGTCGTTGACGGCGCCGTGAATGAAGACCACGCAGGGCAGGCTGGGGTCGAAGGGTTTGCCGCCGGTGTAGGCATAGGCCTCGCGGCCGTTGACGTGGAGCTTCATGCGGGGTCCTGTTGCGGGGCGGGGTGGGCGTCGCGGGCCCAGGCAAAGAGGGCGGTGTCTCGCGGCGTGCTGGCCTGGATGGAGGAGCCGTGGGCGGTGGCCATGAAGTTGGGCCGGATGCTGGCCTTGCGCATCACGCCTTCGCGCACCAGGCCTGCCTTGAGCAAGACCGCTGCGCTGCGCGTGTTGTCGGCGTCGGCCGTTGCCCAGATGCGCCAGATGCTGGCCTGGCGTTGCAGCCAGCCCACCAGGAGTTGCGCCGCTTCGGTGCCCAGGCCTTGGCCCCAGTGGGCACGCGCCAAGAAGTAGCCGAAGTCGACCGCATGGCCTTTGGGGCGGCAGGCGATGGTGCCGATGGCCTGGGCTTGCGGTTTGGCTTCGATGACCCAGTGGAATTCGCTGCCGGCGTCCCAGCGCGCGGCGCAGCCTTCCAGGTAGGCCCGGGCTTCGGCCTCGGCGCGCAGGGCGGGCCAGTCCATGTAGCGCATGACCTCCACGTCGTTGGCGGCAGCAAAAGTCCAGGCGGCGTCCGCCGGGGTGGACCGCCGCAGCCGCAAGCGCACGCCTTCGATCAACACCGGCACCTTCAACATGGTGAAGTTGAGCAGGTGCTCAGCGGCTCTTGTCGGCGACCTTGAAGGCGCGCTTCAAGTCGTCGATCAGGTCGTCGGCGTCTTCCAGCCCGATGCTCAGGCGAATGGTGCCGGCCGTGATGCCGGCGGCCGCCAGCGCGGCGTCGTCCATGCGGAAGTGGGTGGTGCTGGCCGGGTGGATGACCAGCGAGCGGCAGTCGCCGACGTTGGCCAGGTGGCTGAAGATCTTCAGCGCTTCGATGAAGGCGCGGCCCTGTTGGCGGCTGCCTTGCAGGTCAAAGCTGAACACCGCGCCGCAGCCGCGCGGCAGCAGCTTTTTGGCCAGGGCCTGGCTGGGGTGGCCGTCCAGTTCGGGGTAGCCCACAACGCCCACCATCGGGTGTGCGGCCAGAAAGGCCACGACCTTGCGCGTGTTCTCAACATGGCGCGCCATGCGCAGCGGCAGCGTCTCGATGCCTTGCAGCAGCAGCCAGGCCGTGTGCGGGCTCATGCAGGCGCCAAAGTCGCGCAGGCCCTCGCGTCGGGCGCGCAGCAAGAAGGCGCCGTCGGTGCTTTCTTCGCTGAACACCATGCCATGAAAGCCGGCGTAGGGCTGGTTCAGTTCGGGAAAGCGCGTCGCGCGGCTCCAGTCGAAGCGGCCGCTTTCCAGCAGCACGCCACCGATCACCGTGCCGTGGCCGCCCAAGAATTTGGTGGCGCTGTGAAAGATCAGGTCGGCGCCGTGCTCAAAAGGCTTCATCAGCCAGGGCGTGGTGAAGGTGCTGTCCACCAACAGCGGCAAGCCGGCTTCATGGGCAATGGCGCTGACGGTGGGAATGTCCAGCACGTCCAGCCCGGGGTTACCCAACGTTTCGCCAAACAGCAGCTTGGTTTCGGGGCGGATGGCGGCCTTCCAGCCGTCGATGTCACTGGGCTTGACAAAGGTGGTCTGGATGCCAAAGCGCGCCAGCGTGTAGTGCAGCAGGTTGTGGCTGCCACCGTAGAGCGCGCTGCTGGCCACCACGTGGCTGCCGGCGCCGGCCAGCGTGGTGATGGCCAGGTGCAGCGCCGCCTGACCGCTGGCGGTGGCCACGGCGCCGCTGCCGCCTTCGAGTGCCGCCAAACGTTCTTCGAGAACAGCGTTGGTCGGGTTGCTGATGCGGCTGTAGACGTGGCCCGAGCGTTCCAGGTTGAACAGGCTGGCGGCGTGTTCGCTG
>JANMHH010000333.1:0-2119 GCA_031375065.1 Rubrivivax sp.
GCAAGTCCGACTTGCCCGCGGTGCAGGGCCGCAACCACGCGGCAACCCCGGCCCGCTGAAAGGGCTGCAGCCATGAAACGCGCGGCGCAAAAGTGGGCCACCGTGGCCTGGCCGGCCTTCCTGGTGGCGGCCGTGCTTGAAGTGGCGGTGTTCGCCTTCGTCGACCCGCTCAGCCTGCGCAGCATCAGCGGCGCTGCGCTGGAGCTGTCTGCCACCGCGGTCTATTCGCTGGCGTTCCTGGTCTTTTGGGTCTGCACTTCGGTGGCCTGCGCTTTGACGATGTTGTTGGCCAGCAGCGCCGAAGAGGTCAACGCCGTGCACTGAACCGGTGGCTGCCCGGTCGCGGCGTCAGCAGTTGCTGCTGTTGACCAGCTTTTGCAAAGCGTCAGGATCCAGCACTTCGATCTGCCGCTGCTTGACCTGCAGGATGCCGTCTTCCTGAAACCGCGAAAAAGCGCGGCTCACCGTTTCCAGCTTCAGGCCCAGGTAACTGCCGATCTCTTCGCGTGTCATGCGCAGGATCAGCGAGTGGGCCGAAAACCCGCGCAAGCGCAGGCGCTGCGTGAGGTTCAGCAAAAAGGCGGCCAGACGCTCTTCTGCGCGCATGCTGCCCAAGAGCAGCATGACGCCGTGGTCGCGCACGATTTCGCGGCTCATGATGCGGTGGAAATGACGCTGCAGGTCCGACAGCTCGCGCGACAGTTCTTCCAGCTGCTGGAAGGGAATGACGCAAACCTGTGAGTCTTCCAGCGCCACCGCGTCGCAGGTGTGGCGTTCGGTGCCGATGCCGTCCAGCCCTAGCAGTTCACCGGCCATCTGGAACCCCGTGACCTGGTCCCGGCCGTCTTCGGAAGACACGCAAGTCTTGAAAAACCCCGTGCGCACAGCGTAAAGCGAGGTAAACGGCTCGCCCGCATGGAACAGGGCTTCGCCGCGACCGACGCCGCGGCGCACGGCAACCAGGGCGTCCAGGCGTTCCATCTGCTCGTTGGCCATGCCCAAAGGCAGGCACAACTCCTTCAGGTTGCAGTTGGAGCAAGCAACTTTGAAGGGCTCGAGTCGAAGGGCGGGGAGGGCGGCATCCATTTTTTGGGTGGGACCTGACGGTAGCCACAGTATCGCCCAAGCGCCAGTCAGCAGCGAACGAGCGCCGGGAAGGGCTTTCCAGTGCCTGCAACTTGAGGTGGATCAACCCAGCTGCGGGCGGCTTTGGCACAGTCTGGACATGAGCACATTGGCAACGCCCGTTATGGAACCTGTGGTCACGCTGAGCGACGCTGATCTGCGCAAGCTTGACGTGCCGGGCCCAAGGTACACCTCGTACCCCACCGCCGACCGTTTTGTCGAGGCCTTCGGGCACGACGCCTATCGCCAAGCGTTGCGCCAGCGCGCCCAGGGCCCGGCTGCGGGTGGCTCGCCGCCGATGTCACTTTACGTGCACGTGCCTTTTTGCGAGTCGGTCTGCTACTACTGTGCTTGCAACAAGATCATCACCAAACACCACAATCGCGGTCGCGAATACATGGGTTGGCTGGAACAAGAGGTGGCCTTGCACGTGGCCGAGTTGGGCACCAACCAGGTGGTGTCGCAGTTGCACCTGGGTGGCGGTTCGCCGACTTTCCTGGACGACCATGAGCTGGGCGACCTGATGGCGATGTTGAAACGCGCCTTCAAGATTGCCCCGGGTGCCGAGCAGTCGATCGAGGTCGACCCGCGCACCGCCAACCGCGAGCGTTTGCGCAACCTGGCGCAGATGGGCTTCAACCGCATCAGTTTTGGCGTGCAGGACTTCGACCACGATGTGCAGGTGGCGGTGCACCGCGTGCAGCCCTTCGACATGGTTCAGGAGCTGGTTTCCGAAGCGCGGGCGCTGAAGTACGAGTCCATCAACGCCGACCTGATCTATGGCCTGCCACGCCAGACGCCCGAGTCGTTTGCCCGCACGATAGCCCAGGTCGCCGAGTTGCGCCCTTCGCGCATCGCGCGGTACGCCAATGCCCACTTGCCGCAGCGTTTCAAGCCGCAACGCCGCATCGATGGCGCGGCGCTGCCCACCGGCGAACAGCGCATGCGCATGTTGGGCGACGCCATCAGTGGTTTTGTGGGCCATGGTTATGTC
>JANMHH010000342.1:0-27681 GCA_031375065.1 Rubrivivax sp.
CAACGCCATCGACGACGCCAAGCTGGCCAGCAGCCCGGCCGATGCCGCCGCGCTGGTTGAGGCGATGGGCATGTTGCTGCGCGCGCTCTACCCCGCAGCGCCGCACATCACCCACGCGCTGTGGCAGGACCTGGGCCTGCACGCCCAGCACGGCGACATCAGCAGCGCACCCTGGCCCGCAGTCGACGAAGCCGCGTTGGTGCAGGATCAGATCGAACTGGTGCTGCAGGTCAGCGGCAAGCTGCGCGGAAGCATCCGCGTGGCCGCCGACGCCAACCGCGCCACCATTGAAGCGGCCGCGCTGGCGTCGCCGGAATTCGCCCGCTTCAGCGACGGCAAGGCGGCCAAGAAGGTGGTGGTGGTGCCGGGTCGGCTGGTCAATGTGGTGGTCTGATGAAGTCACCCGGCGGGCTGGCTTGATGCCAAGGCCTGATTTGATGCCGAGGCCCGATGCAACTCTCTAAACGCCGCTGGCTTCACACCACGTCGGCCACCGCAATCGGGCTGGCGTTGCTGGGTGGCTGCGGCTTCAAGCTGCGCCAGCCGGCAAGGCTGTCCTTCGCCAGCATCGCCTTGACCGGCTTCGGGCGCCGCTCTCCGATGGCCGATGAACTGCGCCGCCAACTGGCGCAACAGGTCCTGCTGCTGGACGCCCCCGACAAGGCCGATGTGGTGCTCGAGGTGCTGGACGACAGCCGCGAAAAAAGCGTGGTGGCTTCCACCGCTTCGGCCCAGGTGCGCGAACTGCAACTGCGCCTGAAGTTCAGTTTCCGCGCCCGCACGCCGGGTGGCCGCGAACTGATTCCGCGCGTCGAATTGCTGGCCAAGCGCGACCTGAGCTACAGCGAAACCGCCGCGCTGGCCAAAGAGGCCGAAGAGTCCGAGCTGTTTCGCGACCTGCAGACCGATGTGGTGGCGCAGGTTCTGCGCCGGCTGGCGGCGGTCACGGTCTGACAGACCCAACCATGGTCGCTGAAGCACCTTCACGGAATGGCGGTTTGAACGGGGGCACCGTGCATGCAGATCCGTCCTGAACAGCTTGACGCGGCGCTGGCACGCGGGCTCAAGCCGCTCTACACCATCCACGGCGACGAGCCCTTGCTGGCGCAGGAAGCGGCAGACGCCATCCGCGCGGCAGCGCGCTCGGCCGGCTACAGCGAGCGCCAGGTCTTCACCGTCAGCGGCGCCCATTTCGACTGGAGCGGTGTGCTGGGCGCAGCCCAGGCCATGAGCCTGTTTGCCGACCGGCAACTGATCGAGATTCGCATCCCCAGTGGCAAGCCCGGCAAGGAAGGGTCCGAGGCCTTGCAGCGTTACTGCGAGCGCCTGCCCGAAGACGTGCTGACGCTGGTCACCTTGCCCAAGCTGGACTTCCAACAGAGCAAGGGTGCCTGGTTCGGCGCGCTCGACGCCGCCGGTCTGACCGTGCGCGTCGAGACCCTGGCCCGCCACGCGCTGCCGGCTTGGCTGGCCCAGCGCCTGGCACGCCAGCAACAGCAGGTGGCTGCAGGTGAAGAAGGCCAACGCACGCTGGCCTTCTTCGCCGACCGCATCGAAGGCAACCTGCTGGCCGCGCACCAGGAATTGCAGAAGCTGGCGCTGCTGCACCCAGCCGGCGTGCTGCGCTTCGAGCAGGTGGAGTCCGCCGTGCTCAACGTCGCGCGCTACGACACGACCAAACTGGCCGAAGCGGTCTGGACCGGCCAAACCGCGCGCGCGCTGCGTGTGCTGGACGGCCTGCAGGCCGAAGGTGAACCGGCCGTGATGGTGCACTGGACGCTGGCCGAAGACATCCGCGCCCTGGCCCGCGCCCATGCGGCGCTGGAAGCCGGCAAACCGGTCCCGTTGGCGCTGAAGGACGCGCGGGTCTGGGGCGTCAAGGAAAAGCTCTTCGAGCGCGTCTTGCCCTTGCTGGCCAGCCACCAGATGGCGCACCTGCTCGACGCCGCCAGCATCGTCGACGGCATCGTCAAAGGACTCAAGCACCCCGACTGGCCGCACGAGCCCTGGCCGGCCCTGAAGCGCTGGATGTTGAGCATGTTGCAGGTCAGCGCCGCGCAGGGCCGCAGCCGGGCGCGGTTGGCGCTGCGGGCCTGAACCCCAGGCAGCAGCAGCAACGCTGGGACCCTGGCGCGGCAACGAGCGGCCCCCTGTCTGCGGCACGCCCAGCGGTGCTCAGTACCCGCGCTGGCGCTCCGCCACATTCAAAACCTGGCCACCGTCACGCCAGGCGCGCAGGTTGGCCACCGCCACCGCAGCGGCGCTGCGCGCGTCGGTGCCGGCTGCGGCGTGCGGCAGCATCGTCACGCGCGGGTGTTGCCAGTAGGCATGACCGGGCGGCAGCGGTTCGGTCTGAAAAACGTCCAGTACCGCGTGGCGCAGGTGACCGCTGTCCAGCGCTGCCAACAGGTCGGCGTCCACCACATGCGCACCACGACCCAGGTTGACCACGCTGGCCTTGGGCGGCAGCGCGGCAAAGAAGTCGCGGTTCAAGAGCCCCTGGGTCTGCGCTGTCAGCGGCAACAGGTTGACCACGATGTCGGCTGCCGGCAAGAGGGTCGCCAACGGCGTTCCGTCGCGGCGCCAGGTGCTCAAGGCGTAGCCCTGTTGGGCGATGCTGGCGGCGGCGGTGCGGCCCATCTGACCTTGACCCAGCACCAGCACCCGCACCTCGTCGGCGCGCCGCTGCGCGTGGGTCTGCCACACACCGGCGAGTTGGCGCCGGGCGTAGGCAAAGTAGCCCCGGTGCAGCGACAGCACCGCCCACAACGCGGTCTGCGCCATGGCCGCGTTCATCGCCGGGTCGACCATGCGGGCTACGGGCACGTGGGCTGGCAGCGTCGGATCGGCGAGCAGGCGGTCCACCCCCGCCCACAGGCTCTGGATCAGGCCCAGGACGGGCAGGCCCTGCAAGCTGCCCGGCAGCGGATTGGCCACCACGGCGGCTTGCACACGGGCCGCGTCGGCGCGCGCCGCCGGCAGGTCCAGCCAGACCGCTTCGGGCATGGCTGCCGACAAGGCCTGCAACCACTGGCTGCGCTCGGCGGCGTCAAAGTCACCGCACAACAGAACCTTCATGCGCTGGCCTGCAGGATCAGACGCTGCAAGGCCGCGCTGACGGTGGCGCGCCGCACCGCGTCGCGCTCGCCCGGCAGCTGCAGGCGCAGCGCCTGGGTTTTGGTCGCCGTGCCCCAGGCCAGCCAGACGGTGCCCACCGGTTTGCCCGGTGTGGCGCCGCTCGGGCCTGCGATGCCGGTGACGGCGACCGCCAGTTGCACCGGCGCACGCTGCAAGGCACCCTGCACCATGGCCAGGGCCACCTCTTCGCTGACGGCACCCACTTGGTTGAACAGCTCGGTGGGCACCCCCAGCAGGTCGGACTTGGCTTGGTTGGTGTAGGTCACCCAGCCGCGCTCAAACCAGTCGCTGGCGCCCGCCACCGCGGTGCAAGCCGCGGCAATCAGGCCGCCGGTGCAGCTTTCTGCCGTGGCCATGTGCCAACCCTTGGCGCGCAAGGCCTGGGCCAGTTGTTGCACCTGGGCTTCGAAGCTGACGAGTTCGATCTCGGGGTTCAAGGTCTGGCTTTCACACTGCTGTTCGACGCCTGAGTTTGACGCTTCACGGCCACAGGCGCACAAAGACCGCCAACACCATCAGCGTGCACAGCGCGGCCACACCATCGTCCAGCAGGATTCCCCAACCCTGGCGCCACGAAATGGTTTGGCCTGGCTGCAACTTGTAGTGGCGATCGGCCCAGCCCACGGGGCCGGGCTTGGCGGCGTCAAAGTAGCGAAACAACAAGAACGCCGCCAGCTGCATCGGCCAGGACGCGGGCATCAGGACCCACAGCACCAACCAGAACGCGAGCACTTCGTCCCACACGATGGCACCCGGGTCGGCCGTGCCCAGGTGTTGCGCAGTGCGCGTACAGGCCCACCAGCCCACGGCCGCGCCCAGAGCCAAGGTCATGCCCCAGCCGACCGGACCCAACCAGTGGCTGAAGACCAGAAACGAAAGCCAGGCCCACAAGGTGCCCACCGTTCCCGGCGCTTTGGGCGACAGGCCGCTGCCAAAGCCGAAGGCCAGCATATGCGCGGGATGGCGCAGCATGAAGGCGGCGTTGGGTCGAAGGGGTGCCATGCGTGGATGTGCTTCAGGCAAAGTGATCAAAACCGCGTTGGGTGGTGGTCAGCGGGCGGCCCGCTGCGTCGAGCCATTGCAGACCCGGTTCGGCGGTGATGACACCACAGCGCGTGACGCGCACGCCCGAGCGCTGCGCCGCTGCCAGCACCTCGTCACGCAGCGCTGGCGGTGCCGTGAAGACCAGCTCGTAGTCGTCGCCACCGGCCAGCACGCAGGTGTGCTGCATGGCGGCTTCTTGCGCGGCCAGCACGGCACTGCGCGGCAGCGCGTCCACCCGCACCTGCGCGCCCACGCCCGAGCGCTGCAGGATGTGGCCCAGGTCGCCCAGCAGGCCATCGCTGAGGTCGATGGCGCTGCTGGCCACGCCGCGCAGCGCCCGGCCCAAGGCCACCCGCGGCTGCGGCAATTCCATGGCGCGGCGCACCTGTTCAAAGTCTGGGCCGCTCAAAGCCACCGTGCCGCGAAAGACCTCCAGCGCCAGCCGGGCCTCACCCAACAGCCCACTGACCCAGATGTCGTCGCCGCTGCGGGCGCCGCTGCGCAACAAGGCCTGGCCTGGCGGCACCTGGCCGATCACGGTGATGCAGATGTTCAGCGGCCCGGCTGTGGTGTCGCCCCCCACCAACTCGATGCCATGCTGCTGCGCCAGCGCAAAAAGGCCCTGCGCCAGAGCGGCGGCAAAAACATCGTCGGCGCGCGGCAGCGCCAAGGCCAGCGTGAAGGCCAAGGGTTCGGCACCACAGGCCGCCAGGTCACTGAGGTTGACCGCCAGGGCCTTGTGACCCAGGCGGTCGGGCGCCACCGTCGACAAGAAATGGCGGCCTTCGACCAGCATGTCGCACGACACCGCCAGCTGCATGCCGGGGTCCACCCGCAGCAGCGCGCAGTCGTCGCCCACGCCCAAGGCCGCCCGGCTGACCGGCCGTGTGAAGTGACGGGCAATCAGTTCAAACTCGCCGGGCATCACCCGCCCTCCATCGCTTGCAACCGCATCACTTGCGCTCCGACTGCGCCAGCAGGTTGGCCAATTCGACCGCGCTCTTGACGTTCATCTTGTCAAACACCCGGGCCCGGTGGACCTCCACCGTGCGCACGCTGATGTCCAGCTCGTCCGCAATGAGCTTGTTGGGGCGGCCGTCGATCACCAGGCGCATGACTTCACGTTCGCGCTCTGTCAACTCGGCCAAGGCACGCTGCAAGGCTTCATGGCCACGGCGCTGGGTCAGCGCCTGAGCACTGACGGCCAAGGCCTGTTCAACACGGTCGACCAGGCTGTTGTTGGAAAACGGCTTTTCCACGAAGTCAAAGGCGCCGCGTTTGACGGCTGCCACGGCAGTGGGCACGTCGCCGTGGCCGGTCAAGAAGATCACCGGCAGCAGGGCCAACAGGCCCCGTTCCACCAGGCGGTCGAACAGCACCAGGCCACTGGTGCCGGCCATTCGCACGTCCAGCACCAGGCACGCTGGCGCGGTGGGCCATGGGGCCCGGCCGGGCGCGGTCTGCTCGGCCAGCCACGTTTCAAACGCGTCGGCGCTGGCAAAGCCTTCGGACAGCAGCCGCCGCGAACGCAGCAGCCACGCCAGGGCGTCGCGCACCACGTCTTCGTCGTCCACCAGGTAGACCACCGGTAAACCAAGTGCCGAATCCAGGGCCACGGTTCAGACTCGTTGGAGTTCAGTCATCAGAGACCACAGTTTCGCCGCTTTCGACCGCTTTGGGCGAAGGCAGGGTGAAGCGAAACTCGGTGCCAGGCTGCAACGCACCGGGACCGAAATCAAGCGCACCGCCGTGCTGCTCGATGACCGTTCGGCACAGGCTCAAACCCAGCCCCATGCCCTCGGCGCGGGTGCTGAAGAACGGCGTGAAGAGCTGGGCCGCCACGTCGGGCGCAATACCGGGGCCGCGGTCGCGCACCGTGAATGTCACCCAACGGGGGTGGGTCTGGCGGGCCTGCAGCGTCAGCACACGCTCTGCAGGGTCGGTGGCCGTCTCCATCGCCTGCAAGCCATTGCGGCTGAGGTTGAGCAAGACCTGCTCGACCATGGTGCGGTCGCAGCGCACCACGGGCGACAGCGCAGGTGCGGTCGGCAGGTCGACTTCAATGCGCGCGCCGCTTTTGCGGGCCTGCAAGCGCACCAAGGGCAGCACGGCGTCGAACAGACGATCGGCCGCCACGGTTTCGTGCAGCTGATCGCGTCGCCTGACAAAGGCGTGCACGCTCTTGATGACGCGGCCGGCGCGGTCGGCCTGCTCGGCAATGCGGCTCAGGGCCTGCTGCAACAGCGCTGGGGTCTGCTCATCGGGCGCCTCCAGCAGGTTGAGCGACCCGCTGGCATAGCTGGCAATGGCCGCCAAGGGCTGATTCAACTCATGGCTGAGCAGGGACGCCATCTCACCCACGGTGGCCAGCCGTGCGCTGGCCTGCAGGCGTTCTTGCTGCTGCCGCGACAGCTCTTCGACACGGCGCTGGGCGCTGAGGTCCAGCGCGGCGCTCATCCAGCCGGTGTGCTGACCATCGGCGTCAACCAACGGGGCTTCGTAAATCATCACCGGAAACCGTTCACCGCTCTTGCGCATGAAAACGGTCTCAAAGCCTTCGATGGCTTCTGCGGCGTCGCGGCCATGGCCGACCAGGCGCAACTGCTGGCGGCGCCGGTAGGCGTCGGCAAACTCGGGCGGCCAGTAGGGCGGCAGGCCCGCCATGGCCTGCGGTGAGCGCAACTCCTGCTGCGAAAAGCCCACCATCGCGCAAAAGGCCGGGTTGGCGTAGGTCACGGCGCCTTGCAGGTCACGTGCGCGAAGGCCCGTGGGCAGCGAATTTTCCATGGCGTTGCGAAAGGCCAGCGCCTCGGCCAGGCTGCGCTCGGCCAGCGCACGACGGCGCACGTCCCGCGCCAGCAGCAGCACCACCGCAAACAGCGCCAGCGACAAGCCCATGACCAGCGAAACGGTCAGATTGGGCAAGAGGCTGGGGCGACCTTCGGCGCTGTCGGCACGCATTTGCAGCGATGTGCCGGGCAGGTCCACCGCGTGTTTGGCCACATAGACGTTGGCTCCACGCGCCACGCCTGCCCTGGCCACCCGGGTGCCATCGGCCTCCACGATGGAGAACTCGTGTCTGCGCGCCTCGCGGGCGGTCAGCAAGCCTTCCAGAACGCGCGACAAGGCGAAGCTGCCCACCAGGAAGCCGGCTTCTTGGCCGGCACGCTGAACCGGCACACAAAGGTCAATCACCTCCTGCCCCAGCCCACCCGGCAGCGGCACGAAGTAGGAGCGCGAAAAACTGGGCACCGCACCGCGCCGCGTCTGGGCGCAGGCCAATTCTGCCTCCAGCGTTGCTTCACGACGCGGCAGCTGGCTGAACAAGGTGGGCGCAAAAGGTGTGTCCATGGCCAGCGCAATCGACATGTCGAGCAGGCGCCATTCCAAGCGCTCCAGCCCCGAGCGCCGCAACAACTGTGCGCCAGCCTGCTCGCGCCACGCCGCGCCAGCAGGCTCCTCAAAAGCCAAGGCCTGCAAGGCCCGCGTCTGGGCCAACATTTCACGTCTGAATTCCTGCGCCGTTTCGGCCGCTGCGCGATCGGCGCCGTCTTGCTCCCGGCCGGCCTCGTAGTTGATGGTCAAGGCCACCAGCAGCGACTGCGCCACCAGCAGCAGCGCCATCAACAGCCCCCACAGCACCGCACGGCGCCAGCGTTGCGGCCGCCAGTGAAGCTTGGAAGGAGACGTCGTGGTCATCACCGCGCAGACTGAAACGCCCTGGGTCGGCAGTTGGAAGCGGGTGCCCTTTTCCCGGCTGCGCAGCACCGCCTGAAACAGGGCGTCAGGAGCACACAGCCCCGCCCAGTGACCCGGGCATCATGGGCAGCAGGAGCAACAGGGGCGGCAGCGACATAAGCCACCCGAGTATTGGCCCTGTCCCGGTCAAAGCAGCTACGCACTTTCTCGCATGGCCAAGCGCTTCTGGGCGTGGACACTGCGTCCCTACAATCCGCGCCCGTTGTCCATGTTCGACTTCCGTGAGCCAGGAATCAGGCTGCCAGCCTTCGACACGTTTCAATGTGCTGACCGAAGCACGCCCGCCAAACGCCCCGGCTGACCGGTCAGCGCCACAGGAGACTTTCAGATGTCCAACGATCCCACCAAGCCCCAAGACGCTGCTGCGGCCAAGTCCTTGAACCGGGCTGCAGAACTGCGCCTGGCGGCGCTGGACTATCACGAGTTTCCCCGGCCGGGCAAATTGGAGGTGGTGGCCACCAAGCAGATGATCAACCAGCACGACCTGGCGCTGGCCTACAGCCCGGGCGTGGCTGCGGCCTGCGAGGAGATCGTTGCCGACCCGGCCAACGCCTTTCGCTACACCGCGCGCGGCAACCTGGTGGGCGTCATCACCAACGGCACCGCGGTGCTGGGCCTGGGCGACATCGGCCCCCTGGCGGCCAAGCCGGTGATGGAAGGCAAGGCGGTGCTGTTCAAGAAGTTTGCCGGCATCGACGTCTTTGACATCGAACTGAATGAACGCGACCTGGACAAGCTGTGCGACGTGATCGCGGCCATGGAACCCACCTTCGGCGGCATCAACCTGGAAGACATCAAGGCGCCAGACTGCTTCTATGTCGAGCGCAAGCTGCGCGAGCGCATGAAGATTCCGGTCTTCCACGACGACCAGCATGGCACCGCCATCGTGGTCGGCGCTGCGGTCATCAACGCCCTGAAGGTGGTGGGCAAAAACATCGGCCAAGTCAAACTGGTGGCCAGCGGCGCCGGCGCTGCCGCATTGGCTTGCCTGGGCCTGCTGCTCAAGCTGGGCTTGAAGCGCGAAAACGTCTGGGTCACCGACTTGGCGGGTGTGGTCTACGAGGGCCGCACCGAGCTGATGGACGACGACAAGGCGGCCTTTGCGCAAAAGACGCCGCTGCGCAAACTGGCCGAGGTCTTGCCGGGCGCCGACATCTTCTTGGGCTTGAGCGCGGCTGGCGTGCTCAAGCCCGAGATGGTGGCGGCGATGGCGCCTCATCCGCTGATTTTTGCGTTGGCCAATCCCACACCCGAGATCTCCCCTGAACTGGCCAAGGCCGCGCGCCCGGACGCCATCATCGCCACCGGGCGCACCGACTACCCCAACCAGGTCAACAACGTCCTGTGTTTCCCCTACATCTTCCGCGGCGCGCTGGACTGCGGCGCCACCACGATCACCGATGCGATGGAAATCGCGGCGGTCTACGCCATCGCCGAACTGGCCCAGGCCGAGCAAAGCGATGTCGTGGCGGCGGCCTATGCCGGGGCGAACCTGAGTTTCGGCCCCGACTACCTGATCCCCAAGCCGTTTGACCACCGGCTGATGATGATGATCGCCCCGGCGGTGGCCAAGGCCGCTGCCGAGTCGGGCGTGGCCTTGCGCCCGATTGCCGACTTGGAGGCCTACCGCGAGCGCCTGAAGACCTTTGTCTACGCTTCGGGCACCACCATGAAGCCCATCTTCGACCAGGCCAAGAAGGCACGCAACAAACGCGTGGCCTATGCCGAAGGCGAAGACGAGCGGGTCTTGCGCGCGGCGCAGGTCGTGGTCGACGAAGGCCTGGCCAGACCGACCCTGATCGGCAGGCCCGCCGTCATCGCCGCGCGCATCGAAAAATTCGGCCTGCGGCTGAAGGAAGAGCTGGACTACGACGTGGTCAACGTCGAACAGGACAGCCGCTATCGCGAGCTGTGGATGAGCTACCACCGCATGACCGAGCGCAAGGGCGTGTCGGTGCACCTGGCCAAGATCGAGATGCGCCGGCGCCTGACCTTGATCGGCTCGATGCTGCTGCACCGGGGTGACGTGGACGGCCTGCTCTGTGGCACCTGGGGCACCACGGCCAACCACCTGCACTACATCGACCAGGTCATCGGCAAGCGGGCCGGTGGCAGCGCCCGCACAGCTCAAGACGTGCGCGTTTATGCCTGCATGAACGGCTTGCTGCTGCCGGGCCGACAGGTCTTCCTGGTCGACACCCACGTCAACGCCGACCCGACTGCCGAGGAACTGGCCGAAATCACGGTGATGGCCGCCGAAGAAATGATGCGCTTCGGGCTGCAACCGCGGGCGGCCTTGCTGTCACATTCCAACTTCGGCACCAGCGATCACCCCAGCGCGTTGAAGATGCGGCGCACGCTGGCCTTGCTGCGTGAACAGGCGCCCTGGCTGGAAGTCGACGGCGAAATGCACGGCGACGTGGCTTTGGACGCTGCGGCACGCCAAAAGGTCATGCCGCGCAGCACGCTGACGGGTGAGGCCAATTTGCTGGTCCTGCCCAACATCGACGCGGCCAACATCTCCTACAACCTGCTCAAAACCGCGGCTGGCGGTGGCATTGCCATCGGACCGGTCCTGCTGGGCGCCGACAAACCCGTGCACATCCTGACGCCGTCGACCACGGTGCGCCGGATTGTCAACATGACCGCGTTGACCGTGGCTGACGCGCAAGCCGGCCGCTCGCCCAACACAGAAGCCTGAATCCCGGGTTGGCGCAGGACCGACTGACCCAGGGCCAGTCGGTTTCGGGGTATCGGCCCAGGCGTCCCGGCACTTGGTTTTTTCGATCCATGCCCCCACTGCCATGGCAGATCTGACTTTTGGCGTGGCGTTCAGCGAAAAGGCCTCTCGGCAGACATCAAGGACCTGGTTCTCGTGGCAGAACTTTGTTTTTCGGACATGTGAGCGCACGCTACCTAACCACAATTGATGCCCCATTATTGGGCAGCCACTTGAGTTTCTGGGGGGGTTCGGATAACATCATCGTTTGAATTTTTAGGGTTAACCCGTGTATTGGACCGGTTCAGTCCCGTCGAGCAGCAGGCTGCGGCGGGCGTTGCACAAGTGGGGCCTCACCGTGGTGGTGGCGTCTGGCTTGGCAGCCGGCGCAGCGGTGCATGCCAAGTCGCCTAACCCACCAGAGTCGGCGGCAGCGGTGGCGCTGAGCAGCCTGCCCAGTCAAGCGCAGTCCACACACCGCTTGATCCTGGCTGGCGGCCCGTTCCCCTACAACAAGGACGGCACGGTGTTTGGCAACCGCGAACGGCACTTGCCTGCCAAGGCACGGGGCTACTACCGCGAATACACCGTGAAAACCCCTGGCTCGCGCGACCGCGGCGCGCGCCGAATTGTTTGTGGTGGCAAGCCGCCCACCGAGCCTGAAACCTGTTTTTACACCGACGACCACTACGCCAGTTTCAAGAGAATCGCACCGTGATCGTCGCCCCCGAGTACTTCCCCCATCCCATTCCTATAAGGAGGACCGCGACCATGGAGTTGCAGACCATCCGACCAAATCTTGTGCAGGCGATTCGCGCCTACAGGGTCGATGACTTGATGACCGCCGCCAACGCAGCAGGCCAGCATTTTTTGTATGCCAACCTGTCCAGTGCGCAGACCAAACAAGATGTGCTGGACGGCATCGCGGCCGCGTTCACGTTTCCGCTTCACTTCGGCAAAAACCTGGACGCCCTGTACGACTGCATGACCGACCTGGTTCACAAATCGGGCCAACAGCCTGGATTCGTGGTGGTGTTGGAGCAGATACCGGACAACGCCCGCTTTGACCGCGAAGCACGCGAGCAGCTGCTCGAGGTCTTTCGGGATGCGGCCGAATTCTGGGGGGAACGACGAATACCGTTCAGGTGCTTCTATTCTTTTCAGTAGCCCGCTCCCAAGAAATCGGGTCATGGGAGCGGGCACCTGAGGTGGCCCAAACAGCTACAGCAACCACCACCGCGGTAGCCAAGCCGGCGGTGAAGGTGGTGCCCAAGAACGGCACCAACCCCAACTTCGGTATGAACATGCCGATGATGAGCAGCGCTTTCGACACCGCCGCCTGGCTCAGCGCGGCCTGAAGGCCGGCCGAACCGCGCTGCCTGGCGAACGCCACGCAGCAGTGGGTTCGGTTGGGTCGAGGTCGTCGTGCCGGGCTTGCCGGGCACCGTCAACAAGGCTCTCGCTGCTTGCGAGGGCCTTTTTTTTCAGGCAGCCCGAAGGCGGGCCAGGGCCAGATATTCCGCCACGGGCACTTCTTCAGCCCTGCGCTGCAGGTTGAAGTCGCTTGCAATCCCTTGCTGATCAAGCCAGCGGCCCAAGGAATGGCGCAAGAGCTTGCGCCTTTGGGAAAAGGCCACCGCCACCAGTTCCGACAGGCGCTGCGGGTCCACGGTGGTGTCCATCGGCAAGGGCACCATGCGCACCACCGCCGAGTCCACCCGTGGCGGCGGATCAAAGGCCAGCGGCGGCACGTCCAGCACGTCTTCGATGCGATAGCGCCACTGCAGCATCACGCTCAGGCGGCCAAAGTCCTTGCAACCGGGCGAAGCGGCCATGCGCGCCACCACTTCCTTTTGCAGCATGAAATGCTGATCTTGAATGTGGGCGCTGAAGGCCAGCAGGTGAAAAAGGATCGGCGTGGAGATGTTGTACGGCAGGTTGCCCACCACACGCAACGGACGCCCGCCATGGTGCTGGCTGGACAGCGCAGCAAAGTCAACCTTGAGCACGTCGGACTCCACCACCTGCAGACCTGGGCGCTGACGCAGCCGGGCCGCCAGGTCGCGGTCGAGTTCAATCACCGTCAAAGCGCCGCACCGGTCCAGCAGCGGGTGGGTCAAGGCGCCCAGCCCAGGGCCTATTTCCACCAAAGCCTGCTGCGGCCGCGGATCGATGGCCCGAACGATCCCGTCGATGACGGCGTCGTCGACCAGGAAGTGCTGGCCAAAGCGCTTGCGCGCGATGTGCCCGCTCACACCCGCTTGCTCACGGCCGTGGGATCAGTTGCGCCAGCAAAGCCGCGCACACATCACTGCGGCGGTTCGCGGTATTCGACATAGGCCCGCGAGCGCAGCTCCCGGGTCCAGTCGACATAGGCCTGCTCAAAACGCTGCTCGCGCATCACGTTGCGGGCTTGCTCGCGAACCTGCTTGGGCTCGAGCGCCGTGTTGCGGCGTTCCAGCACCTGGATCAGGTGCACGCCAAAACGCGACACCACGGGCGCCGACAGCCCATTCACGGCCAGTTCGTTCATGGCCGCCTCAAACTCCGGCACCATCACGCCGGGTGAAGACCACCCCAGATCGCCGCCGCTGGCGGCGCTGCCATCTTCGCTGAACTGGCGCGCGACCTCTTCAAAGGTTTTGCTGCCGCTTTCGATCTGCTTGCGGTACTCGGCCAAGCGGCGAGAAGCCGTGTCGGCGCTGAGCTGGGGTGAGGTGCGCAAGAGCACGTGCCGCGCGCGGGTTTGAACCACGGTGCCCAGGCTGGCTTCCTTGCGCTCGATCACCTTGAGCACGTGAAAGCCGGCGCCAGACCGGGTCAGTTGTGGCGCCACATCACCTGTCTTGAGGCCCTTGATCGCCTCGACAAACAAGTCTGGCAAACGCGACAAGGGGCGCAGGCCGATCTCGCCGCCTTTGGCGCGGTTTCCGTCCTCGGACATCTCGGCCGCCACTTTGTCAAAGGCCTCGCCCGCCAGGACACGCGCCAAAGCCGACTTGGCGCGGGCCTCGCGCTGTGCCAGCGTGGCGGGGTTGGACCCTTCGGGAACGGTCACCAGGATTTGCGCCACGTTGGTATCGGCATCGGCGTTGGCCACCTGCTTGCGCTCTTCCAGGAACTTGTCGACATCTTCTTCGCTGATGCGAATGCGCTGATAGACCTCGCGCTCACGCAAGCGCTCGATCATGATCTGGTCGCGCAGGTTGCTGCGAAAGCGCCCGTAGTCGATGCCTTCGGCGGTCAGTCGCTGGCGTAATTCGGGCAGCGAAAGCTGGTTTTGCTGCGCAATGTTGGCCACCGCGCGATCGATCTCCGGTTCGTCGACCTTCATGCCACTCTCGCGGGCCGACGTGATCATCGCGCGCTCGTCGATCAAGGCGTCCATGGCCTGGCGGCGCAACTCGGCTTCTGGCGGCAGGCGTATGCCAGCGCGCGTGGCGTCCTGCTGGGCGCGCACCACGCGCCGGTCCACCTCGCCAGCCGTGACCAGCTCTTGGTTGACCACTGCGGCGATGTAGTCACCGTTGTAAGTGGCCACCGGCAACACGGCGGGCACGGGCGTCTGGGCGGCGCCTTGAGCTTGTGCAGCCGAGCCCACGATCAGTGCAGCAGCAGCCAGGCTGGCGCAGGTGACCCCACGGAGAACAGGCGACAAGGCCAGGGTTTGAAACGATTCAGTCATTGGACGGGGGGCCGGTGGGCCGATCTTCGGCGGGCAAGACGCCCGGACTGCGCTCTTCTCGCAGCAGGCGGTAACCGGGGATATTGTCCTTCAAGACCTTCAAAGGGTTGGAGCCGATGCGCGACAGGCCCACCAGCTCCAGCTGGACCAGCAAACTGGTGGTCGCCTGGCTGCTGCCAGTGGACAACTGCTTGGCCACCACACGGCCGATCCAACAGCCGGCGTCGTACTCCAGCCCCAGGATGGAATCGGTCAATCGCCGGTCCTTCAGGCTGTAGTTCAGGCGCCCCACCGAGTACCAGGCACCGCTGCAGGCGCCGTTGCCCGCGGCCCGCTTGCCAGAACCAGGCGTCGCACCGTAAATCGGCCACTGCCAGCCCAGTTCCAACTGCTCGGACAGGCCGCGGGCCAAGCGGTAAGTCGCAGCCACCGTGCGAAACGGGCCCGGCGAGTAGCGCGCACCCACGATCGAGCGCACCGAGCGCCCGATGTCAGGGCTGTATTGAACGGCTCCGTCCAGCGTCCAACCCGGCAACACGCTGGTCGATCCCAACAAAAGCGCGTCGGACAAGCGCTGCTCCAACGGGGTGCCATCGGGGCTGCCGTCGGCCTGCGCCGTGATCCGTTGGCTGCGCAGCAAGTAGCGCTGCACCAGGCCCAGGCGCAGGGCCTCGGCGCCGCTTTGGGCGTCGACCAGACGGGTGGTGAAGCCGGCGGTGATCTGGTGGGCGTCGGACACCCGATCGACACCCGAAAACGCGTTGTCGCTGTACAGCGAGACAAAGTTGAAGTCCTTGGCCGCCGAATCGTAGTTGGGCAGTTGGCTTTGCGCCTTGTACGGGGTGGAAACGTAGAGCAGCCTGGGCTCCAGCGTTTGGTGCAAGGGCCGCCCGAAGGCCTGCCAATCGCGTTCGAACTCCAACCCGACGTCCACGCTGAAACTGGGAATGGCCCGCGACGCACGCGGCAGGGCCAGGCCGCCCTGCCGGGTGTTGTCATAACCCGCGACGTTCAGAGACAACTTCGGAACGACCCACCAACCCGGCTCTCGCCAAGGCCGGCTCAGCGACCCCAGGGCATGAACCCGATCGCCCGTCTGGCGCGTGCTGGCCAAAGGTTCGTCGCGCGACAGCGCAAAGCGGTTGAACTCGCCCTCCAGGCTGTACTCCAGACCACCCACCACGCGGCCACCCAGCCGCGCGCCCACTTGAGGCAGGCGCTCGTAAGGGGTGGTGATCAAGGAGTCGGCATCTTGCAGCACCTGCCACTGCACCACCCGGGCGTAGGCCAAGCCTTCGCCCAGACCCAAACCTTGCAGGTTCACGGTGCGTTCCAGGGCCAGCCGGGTGGCCAGCAAACGCGGGGTGAAACTGCGGCCGGCGTCTGGAAAGTCCTTCCACCAGTCGGCGTCGGACACCCGCACCACGTGGGCGCTGTAGCGCAAGTCCAAGGGCCACTGCCCTTCGTGCTGCCAAACCCCTGCCAAGCGGGATCGGCCGGCGACCTGGTCGCGCGGCAGCCAGTCCAGGCGCACGGTGCCGTCGTAGCCCGGCTCCAGGTAGCGCGCCTCGGCGTCCAGGCCCAGGCCGCGCCGGGTCACCAGCCTTGGCGCCAGCGTGGCATCACGGTTGGGCGCGATGTTCCAGTAGTAGGGCACGGAAAGGCCCACGCCACTGCGGCTGTCGATCTCCACCGACGGCGGCAACCAACCCGACTTGCGCTCGTCACCCAAGGGGAAGCTCAAGGTCGGCATGGCCAGGATGGGCACGCCCAAAAAGCGCAACACCGCGCCGCGGGCAATGCCTTCGTTGATGCTCAGGTCCAGGCTGACGCTGTCGGTGCGCAAGACCCAATCGGGCTCCTGGCCGTCTTCCCGGGAGCAACTGGTGTAGGACGCGTTGGTCGCGCGAGACCTGGAATTGCCCAGGAACTCGATGCGGTCGGCCCGGCCCCCGGCCCCCAGCTGCAGAAACTCGAACCGCGGCTGCAAGAAAAAGCCTTCGAAGCGTTGCACGCTGACTTCGAGCTCGGGCCCTGAGTAGACCGCGCCGTCGCGGCTGACCACCACATGCCCCTTGGCATTGGCCAGATCGCGCGGCGTGTCGTAGGACAGCCGGTCGGCCTTGATGACCAAGCCGCCCCGGCGGAATTCCACCTCGCCTTCAGCCACGGTCTCCAGGTCAGGCTGACTGCGGATGCTGCGTGCTTGCAGCACGATCGGCAACTGCCGCGCGGCGTCGGCTCGAGGCAAGGACTTGAGTCGGGTGCTGGACTCCAGTTGCGTGGCTTCGGGCAAAGGACCGGAAGCGGCTCTGGCTGGTGCGGTCTGAGCGCTGACGCTGCTGGCCCACAGCGCGGCGGCCAAGACAGCCAAGGTTGTTCGCATGCGCAGGCGGTGTCCAGGGTACGGGTCGGCCCCGCAAATTTGTAGAATTCATTATCCATGAGGGCCCCAATGTCATCTGTTTCCTGGCCCGACGCGGCTCGCCATGCCGCCTTTGAAGCGTGGCTGTCCACCCTCACCTCGCAACATGGTCTGCAACCGGACACGCTGACCAGCGCCTCGGCCGACGCCAGCTTCAGGCGCTACCTGCGCATCCAAGGGCAGGCGCAAAGTTTCATCGTGATGGACGCACCGCCGCCACAGGAAGACGTGCGGCCTTTCGTGCGCGTGGCGTTGCTGCTGCAGCAGGCCGGCCTGAACGCGCCCCGGGTGCTGGCCAGCGAAGTTGAACGGGGCTTCCTGTTGCTGACCGACCTGGGAGACCGGGTCTATCTGGACGCGCTGAACGCCGCCTCGGCTCAGCAGGCCAACGTGCTGATGCGCGACGCCATCGCCACCTTGACCCGCTTGCAAAGCCAAGTCCCGGCAGCAAAATTGCCGCCTTTTGATGAGCAACTGCTGCGCACCGAGTTGGCCCTGTTCCCGCAGTGGTGTGTGCAACGCGAATTTGGCATCACCTGGACAGCTGTCGAGCAGCAAACCTGGGACCGAATCTGCGCCCTCCTGGTCAGCAGCGCGCTGGCACAACCGCAAGTGGCCGTGCATGCCGACTGGATGCCGCGCAACCTGATGGTCGACCAGCCCGGCCAGGCCAGCAACCCGGGCATCCTGGACTTTCAGGATGCCGTGCGCGGGCCCATCACCTATGACATGGCGTCCTTGCTGCGCGACGCCTTCATCTCCTGGCCCGAAGAACAAGAGCTGGATTGGGCCGTGCGCGGCTGGCAGCAGGCCCGCGCGGCTGCGCTGCCGGTGGACGCCGACTTTGGCGAACACTGGCGCGCGCTGGAATGGATGGGTCTGCAGCGCCACTTGAAGGTCATGGGCATCTTCTGTCGCTTGAAGCATCGGGACGGCAAACCCCGCTACGCCGAAGACCTGCCGCGCTTCTTTGCCTACGCCACCAAAGTGGCCACGCGTTACGGCCCGCTCAAGCCCCTGCTGCGCTTGTTGGAGCCGATGTCGGGTGCCAGCGTGAAGCAAGGCTTCACGTTTTAGGCCAGGCTTCGCAGCCTGTGCGCCAAGCCACTGAGCGGGTGGCAAAGGGCATAGACCACTCGCGACCTGCGAAAGCCAGCGGCCCTGCGGCGACAATCCGTCACCGCATTCATTTTGCTTCCGCCCAAGGCTCAATCCAGCCTGGGGTGGTGCCGCTGTTTTGATGTTCTCCTTCTTCGAAAACCGCATCCGCCCGACGGCCGTGCCCGGCACGGCGCCGCCACCCGGCCTGCTGGCCTTTTATTGGCACTACATCGGTCAAGCGCGCCACTTGTTTGGCGCGATGTTCGTCACCTGCTTCATGGTGGCGCTGATCGACACCCTGATCCCCGTGTTCATCGGCAAGCTGGTACGCCTGATGGAAGCCCAGGACCGCGCTGCGGCGCTGGAGCAGGCCATGCCGTCCTTGCTGGGCATGGCGGTGCTGGTGCTGGTGGGCCGGCCGCTGACCCTGCTGCTGGAGAGCCTGGTGCGCAACAACGCCGTCATTCCCGGCGTCACCAGCTTGATCCGCTGGCAAAGCCACTGGCATGTGGTGCGCCAAAGCTGGCCCTTTTTCCAGAACGACTTTGCCGGCCGCATTGCCAACCGTGTCATGCAAACCAGCAACGCCGTGCGCGAGAGCGTGGTCAGCTGCATTCGCGCGGTCTGGTACATCGTCATCTACGGCCTGACTTCGCTGGTGCTGATGAGCATGAGCGACTGGCGGCTGGCCGTCCCCACGCTGCTGTGGTTTGTCGGCTATGTGTTCTTCCTCTACAAGTTCGTGCCGAAGATGCGCGACCTGGCCAAGACCAGCTCCGAGCTGCGCAGCCAGGTCATGGGGCGGGTGGTGGACAGCTACACCAACATCCTCACCGTCAAGCTCTTCGCGCGCGCCAAGGACGAGGACGCCTATGTGCGCGAGGTGATTGAAGAGCACCGCGGCGCCATTGCCGCGCACATGCGCTTGATTACCCGCTTCATGACCACGCTGTCGGCCCTGAACGCAGCGCTGCTGGTCAGCACCGCGGCCATCGGCATCACGCTGTGGGGGCAAGGGTCGATCGACGCCGGCACCGTGGCCACCGCCTTGCCGCTGGCCTGGTCGATCGCCAACGTGGCCGGCTTTGTGAGCTGGGAAGTGACCGGCATCTTCGAGAACATCGGCGTGGTCCAAGAAGGCATGGAAACCATCGCCGTGCCACACGCCATGGACGACAAGCCACAGGCCCAGGAACTGGTGGTGAACCGGGGCGAGATTCGTTTCGAACACGTCACCTTCACCTACGGCCGCGACGACGGCAAAAAGGTGCTCGACGACCTGAGCCTGACCATCCGCCCTGGCGAGCGGGTGGGTTTGATCGGCCGCTCAGGGGCCGGGAAAAGCACGCTGGTCAACCTGCTGTTGCGCTTTCACGACCTGGAACAAGGCAGCATCCGCATCGACGGCCATGACGTGCGCGATGTGACCCAAGAAAGCCTGCGCGGCGCCATTGGCATGGTCACGCAGGACACCTCACTGCTGCACCGCTCCATCGCTGCCAACATTGGCTACGGCCGAATGGGCGCGTCACGCGCCGAGATCGAAGCCGCAGCGCACAAGGCTCAGGCCCATGAGTTCATCCTGAACCTGCAGGACTGGAAGGGCCGCACCGGCTTCGAAGCCCACGTCGGCGAGCGCGGCGTCAAGCTCAGCGGCGGGCAACGCCAGCGCGTGGCCATCGCGCGGGTGGTGCTGAAGGACGCACCCATCCTGGTGCTGGATGAAGCCACATCGGCGCTGGACAGCGAGGTGGAGTTGGCCATCCAAAGCCAACTGCTGGGGCTGATGGAAGGCAAGACGGTGATCGCCATTGCGCACCGACTCAGCACCATTGCGCGCATGGACCGGCTGATCGTCCTGGAGCAGGGCCGCATCGTCGAGCAGGGCACCCACACCGAATTGCTGGCGCTGGGCCTTGAACACGGCCACTACGCCAAGTTGTGGGCGCATCAGAGCGGCGGTTTTTTGGCCGAAGACCTGCACGACAACCCAGTGCAGGACTTGGCACCACGGACAAAGGTCGCGGCGGGACAGTGACACCGCATGCAGGGACAATCGGCGCCCATGGACCTGCTGAGCTTCGGACTTGACTTCATCCTGCACGTTGACCGCCACCTGGCCGAATTCGTGGCGGCCTACGGCAATTGGGTCTACGCGCTGCTGTTCCTGATCATCTTTGTCGAAACCGGCGTGGTGGTGATGCCCTTCTTGCCGGGCGACTCGCTGCTGTTCGTGGTGGGTGCGTTGTGCGGGCTGGGGCTGATGAGCCTGCCGCTGGTCATGGTGCTGCTGGCTGCGGCGGCCATCCTTGGCGACCAGACCAACTACTCGATCGGCCGCTATTTCGGGCCCAAGGTCTTTGGCTGGCAGAACTCACGCTGGTTCAACCGCAGCGCCTTCGACCGCACCCACGCCTTTTACGAGCAATACGGCGGCATCACGATCGTGCTGGCGCGCTTCATGCCGTTCCTGCGCACCTTTGCGCCTTTCGTGGCGGGTGTGGCAGAAATGACGCGCAGCAAGTTCACGGCCTACAACGTCGGCGGTGCCATCCTGTGGGTCGGCGGGCTGACCCTGGCGGGCTACCTCTTCGGCAACCTGCCCTGGGTGCAAAAGAACCTGTCGATGATCATCTGGGCCATGATCATCGTGCCCGGTCTGATCGTCCTCTTCGGCGCCTGGAAGGCGCGGCGCGCAGCAGCGTGAGAGGTCAGGGACAGGCTGCGATCACCTGCGCCACCGCGGCGGTCAGCTTCTTGCCATAGGGCACATGCAGGAACTCGTTGGGACCGTGGGCATTGCTCTTCGGGCCCAACACCCCACACACCATCATCTGCGCCTTGGGAAAACCCTTGGCCAGCATGCTCATCAGCGGAATGGTTCCGCCTTGGCCGATGTAGCCCACCGGTGCACCAAACTGCGTCTGCGACGCGGCGTTCAGCGCGCCTTCCAGCCATGGCGCCAGTTCGGGCGCGTTCCAGCCGCTGGCACCGAGCGCACCCGCGCGGCCATCCGGGTGGAACGTGACCTTGGCGTTGTAGGGCGCGTTGTCTTCGAGCAAGGTCTTCAGCTTCAAGCTGGCCTCGTTGCCGTCCACCAGCGGCGGCAGGCGCAGGCTGAGCTTGAAGGCGGTGTAGGGGCGTAACACGTTGCCGGCATTGCCCAGGTCGGGGAAGCCGTCGACGCCCGTCACGCTGAGCGTGGGCCGCCAGGTGCGGTTGAGCAGGGCCTGCACCGGGTCGGTGGTGGTGGGCAGTGACGGGCCACCGTCGAGACCACAGGACCACGGGAAGCGCTTCCAGACTTCGTCTTTCAAGATGCCCGCGGTGGTTTGCGCTTGCGCCAGGCGCGAAGCTGGCAATTCACAGTGAAAACTCTCGGGCAGCAGGTGACCGGTCTTGCTGTCCTCCAGGCGGTCGAGCACCTGGCGCAGGATGCGGAAGGACGATGGCACCAGGCCACTGGCGTCACCCGAGTGAATGCCTTCGGTCAGGATCTCGACCTTGAGCACGCCGCTGACCATGCCGCGCAGGCTGGTGGTCAGCCAGAGCTGGTCGTAGTTGCCCGCGCCGCTGTCCAGGCACACCACCAAGCCCACGTTGCCCAGGCGCGGCCGCAGCGCTTCCAGGTAGACCGGCAAGTCCTGACTGCCACTTTCTTCGCAGCTTTCGATCACGCCCACACAGCGCGGACGTGGGATGCCTTCCTTGTCCAGCGCCTCGATGGCGGTGATGGCGGCGTAGACCGCGTAGCCGTCGTCCGCGCCGCCGCGGCCATAAAGCAGGCCGTTTTCCAGCTTCGGCGTCCAGGGACCCAGGTCCTTGCGCCAGCCGGTGAATTCGGGTTGTTTGTCGAGGTGACCGTACAGCAGCACGGTGTCGCCTGCGCCAGGCTTGGTGGCGGGAATGTCGAAAAAGATGACCGGCGTACGGCCTTCCATGCGCACCACCTCCAGCGTCAGGCCGGCCACCTTGCGGCTTTCGACCCAGGCTGCGGCGTCACGCACCACGCGGTCGAGCAGGCCGTGCGCGGCCCAGTCCTTGTCGAACATGGGGCTCTTGGCCGGCACCGCGATGTAGTCGGTCAGTGCGGGCACGATGCGCTGGTCCCAGGCCTCCACGGCATAGGCGCTGATGCGCTGCAGTGCAGAGGCTTCGAGGGTGCGGGTGGGTGCATTCATCATGACTCCTTAAGGCGCGGCTGCAGGCCACCGGCCCAGCCACTGGGTGAGTTGCCCGAGCACTTCAGCCTGCTCGGGTTCGTTGAAGATCTCGTGCGACAAGCCAGCATAGACCTTGGCCGTGAGCAGCGCTGGCGGGGCCGCGGCTGCAAACGTGGCGCTGCCGGCGGGCGCCACACAGCGGTCGGCGCCGGCCCACATCAACAACGTCGGCACGTGCCACCGGACCGCGCGCGACTGCACACAAGCGCCCGCATCGACGATGAACCGCACCAGGCGTGGTGTCACGCGGTCGTGCACCCAAGGGTCGTCGACATAGGCCTTGACGACCGCCGGGTCGCGGCAGATCCAGTCGGGCTTCAGCCCATTGCCCAGCGCCAGCCGGGGGGCCAGCGAGCCCAGCACAGAGAGCAAAAACCTCTGCGCACCGTTCAGGCCCGGGTCCAGGGCTGGCGATGACAAGACCAGGCCCGCCAGCGGACGCGACCACGGTGCAGGCAGTGGCGCCAGGGCCTCGGCTGCAAAGCGGGCAGCGATCAGCCCGCCCAGGCTGTGCCCCAGCAAGACCAGCGGCCCGGCCGGCAGTTGTCTGCGAATCTGGTCTTGCACCAGGGCCACATCGGCCAGGAAGGCGTGGCTGTCGGCCAGCCCACCGCGCGCTCCGGTGCTGTGGCCATGGCCGCGCAGGTCGTGGCCCGCCACATGCCAACCCTGGGCGTTGAGCCACTGCGCCACGTGGGCGTAGCGCCCCAGGTGTTCACCCAGGCCGTGCACGATTTGCACCACGCCCCGTGCCACGCCCTGCGCCGGCCAGTGGCGAAGGTGCAGCGTCAGGCCGTCGGTGGTGGTCAAGGGGTCCATGTCAAACCGGTGTGAAGTAGCCAGCTCACAGCTTGAAGTCGTAATCGATGATCAAAGGCGCGTGATCGCTGAAACGCTGATCCTTGAAGATGGACGCACGTCTGGCCGTGGCCGCCAGGCCAGGCGTGGCCAGGTGGTAGTCGATGCGCCACCCCACGTTTTTGGCCCAAGCCTGCCCACGCGCGCTCCACCAGGTGTATTGGTCCGGCTCTTGGTTGAGCGTGCGGAACACGTCGACCAAACCCCCTGCGCCCAGCAACCTGCTGACCCAGGCGCGCTCCTCGGGCGTGAAACCACTGTTCTTGAGGTTGCCCTTCCAGTTCTTGAGGTCGATCTCATGGTGCGCGATGTTGACATCGCCCATCAGGATGAACTCGCGCTCGGCCTTGAGCTTCATCAGGTGCGGATACATCTTGCCCAGGAAGCGAAACTTGGCGGCCTGCCGCTCTTCGCCGCTGGACCCGCTGGGGAAGTAACAACTGATCAGGCTGAGCTTGCGCTTGGCGGTGTCAAACCGGGTTTCGACCCAGCGCCCTTCGGCGTCAAACTCCTTGTTGCCAAAGCCCACCAACACCTCGCTGGGCGCCTTCTTGGTGTAGATGCCGACCCCAGAGTAGCCCTTCTTCTGGGCAAAGTGAAAATGGCCCTGGAGACCCGCCACCCGATCGAGCAGGCCCGACACATCTTCCGACTGGGCTTTGACCTCCTGCACGCCCATACAATCTGCGCTCACGCTTTCGGCCCATTCGACAAAACCCTTTTTGGCCGCCGACCGAATGCCGTTGACGTTGAGCGTGACGAGTCTGAATGCCAAAGGGCCCCCGGTACAGAAGATGAACGACGACGACAAGCCTGAGCTGGCGCAGCAGTTTGTGCAGTTTGCAGTGCAGGCCGGCGTGCTGCGTTTTGGCGAGTTCAAGACCAAGGCCGGTCGTTTATCGCCTTACTTTTTCAATGCCGGCTTGTTCGACGACGGCACCAAGCTGGGCCGCCTGGCGGAATTCTATGCACGCCGCCTGATCGCCAGCGACCTGGGTTTCGATATGTTGTTCGGCCCCGCCTACAAGGGCATCACGCTGGCTTCAGCGGTGGCCGTGGAGCTGGCCCGACATGGTCGAAATGTGCCCTTTGCCTACAACCGCAAAGAAGCCAAGGACCATGGCGAAGGCGGCACCCTTGTCGGCGCGCCGGTGCGCGGCCGCGTTCTGATCGTTGACGACGTCATTTCAGCAGGAACCTCGGTGCGCGAATCCATTGCCATGATCAGGGCCGCTGGCGCGCAGCCGTGCGGTGTGGCCATCGCGCTCGACCGCCAGGAGCGCGCCACCGACGGTGGCGAGCACCCAGCCTGGAGTGCCGTGCAGCACGTCAACCGCGAATGGGGCCTGCCGGTCGTGGCCATCGCCACGCTGGCTGACCTGCTGAACTTCCTGCACAGCGCAGCCGCGCCAGAAATCGCGGTCCATGGGCCTGCCGTTGAGGCCTATCGATCACGGTACGGGGTGTGACATGTGGGGCTCCCACCGCCAGTCCAAGTTGTGCCAAGCCCACCTGCTGGGGCTGCTCGGCATGCTGTTGGCGTTGCCTGTCGCTGCACAGACCCCGCCCAGCGCTGGTGGCATCTACACCTGCACCGACGCCAAAGGGCGCCGACTGACGGCGGATCGCCCGATCAACGAATGCGCCCACAAAGAGCAGCAATTGCTCAACCGCGACGGCTCGGTGCGTGCAGTCATCCCAGCGACGATGACCGCCGAAGAGCGGGCGGAGATGGACATTCGGGAGCGTTTGGCCGCTGAAGCTCGGGCCGCGCAAGCCGATGCGGTGCGCCGGGACCGCAATCTGGTGGCCCGCTTCCCCAACGAGGCCGCGCACAACCGGGCTCGCGAAGCCGCAGCCGACACGGTGCGCCTGGCGATGAAGGCCAGTGAACTGCGCCTGCGCGAATTGGAAGCCGAACGCAAGCCGTTGCGCGAAGAAGCGGAGTTTTACAAGGGCAAGACGATACCGGCCAAGCTCAAAGCAGCGATGGACGCCAACGACGCGTCGCTTGACGCGCAGCGCGGGGCAACCAGCACACAGGAAGCCGAGTTGGTCCGCATCAACAAGCTCTACGACGCCGAGCTGAACCGGCTGCGTCGCTTGTGGGCCGGCGCGCAGCCGGGCTCGCTCGGTCCCTTGGCAATGCCCGCTGCACCGGCCACACGCCCGGCTTCGGCCGGCAAGCCCGCCGCCGGCGCGTCGCGCTGAAACCGCGCCGCGCGCCAGGCAGCGCGGCGGATCAGGCTCACGGCCTTCGGCTGAGCTTCAGTCCAAGCCCAGGCTCTTGCGCAGCAGCTCACTGGCCTGCGTCGGGTTGGCTTTGCCTTTGCTGGCTTTCATGACCTGACCGACCAGTGAATTGAAGGCTTTGTCCTTGCCGGCACGCACCTCGGCCACCGACTTTTCATTGGCCGACAAGACGTCGTCGACGATGGCTTGCAGAGCGCCGCTGTCATTCATCTGCTTCAGGCCTTTGGCCTCGATGAGGGCGTCGACATCGTCGGTATCGCCCGACCACAGCGTTTCAAACACCTGGCGTGCACCGTTGTGCGACAGCGTGCCGTCGGCCACCCGGCGGATCAGGGCCGCCAGCGTGGCGGGCGCCAGCTTCATCGAGGTGATGTCGCCGTTCTGGGCGTTGAGGCGCTTGGAAACTTCGCCCATCAGCCAGTTGGCGGCCAATTTGGCCTGGCCACTGGCGTCGCGCACCGTTTCATAGACACGGGCAAAGGCCAGGCTCTGGGTCATCAGGGCCGCGTCGGCCGGCAGCAAGCCATCGTCGCGCTGGAAACGGCTGGCCATGGCGGCGGGCAGTTCGGGCATGTTGGCGCTGACCTCGTCCACCCAAGCCTGGGCAATCACCAACGGCGGCAGGTCGGGATCGGGGAAGTAGCGGTAGTCGTGCGCGTCTTCCTTGCTGCGCATGGCGCGCGTTTCACCGGTATCGGGGTTGAACAGCACCGTGGCCTGTTCAATGGCCAGACCGTCTTCCAGGCGGTCGATCTGCCACTGCACCTCGAAGTCAACCGCCTGCTGCAAGAAGCGAAAGCTGTTGAGGTTCTTGATTTCGCGGCGCGTGCCCAGCGCTTGTCCGGGTTTGCGAACCGACACGTTGGCGTCGCAGCGAAAACTGCCTTCTTGCATGTTGCCGTCGCAGATGCCCAGCCACATCACCAGCGTGTGCAGGGCTTTGGCGTATTCAACCGCTTCCTGGCTGGAACGCATGTCGGGCTCTGACACGATCTCCAGCAACGGCGTGCCGGCGCGGTTGAGGTCGATCCCGGTCTGGCCGGCAAAGTCTTCGTGCAGGCTTTTGCCCGCGTCTTCTTCCAGGTGGGCGCGGGTCAGGCGCACCGAGCGTGGCGCGTCGTTGAGAACGAAGTCGATGCGCCCACCCTGCACCACCGGAATCTCGTACTGGCTGATCTGGTAGCCCTTGGGCAGGTCGGGGTAGAAGTAGTTCTTGCGCGCAAAGATCGACACCGGCGCGACCTTGGCGCCGACCGCCAGGCCCAGGCGGATGGCGCGCTCGACCGCGCCCCGGTTCATCACCGGCAGGGTGCCCGGCAAGGCCAAGTCGACGGCACAGGCCTGGGTGTTGGCGGCCGCGCCAAACTGCGTGCTGGCACCGCTGAAAATCTTGCTGGCGGTGGACAGTTGGGCGTGGGTTTCCAGGCCGATGACGACCTCATAACCGCGAATCAAAAGGGCTGGACTGGACATGTCGGTTGCTAAAAACCCGCTGGCACACGGGTGTGGAAGTCGGTCGCCTCTTGCAAGGCGTGGGCGGTGTGCAGCAAACGACCTTCTTCAAAGTAGTTGCCAATCAGCTGCAGACCCACCGGCATACCGCCGGCGCCCGTGCCGGCAGGCACGCTCATGCCCGGCAGGCCGGCCAGGCTGGCGGGCAAGGTGAAGATGTCAGCCAGGTAGGCCTGCAGTGGGTCGGCCGCCTGCGCACCCAGCTTCCAGGCCACGGTGGGCGCCACCGGGCCGGCAATGACGTCGCAGTGCTGGAAGCAGGCCTGGAAGTCATCGGCAATCATGCGGCGCAGTTTTTGCGCCTGCAGGTAATAGGCGTCGTAGTAACCGTGTGACAGCACGTAGGTGCCGATCATGATGCGGCGCTTGACCTCGGCGCCAAAGCCCTGGGCGCGGCTCTTTTTGTACATGTCCATCAAGTCGCCGTATGCGGGCGCCCGGTGGCCGAACTTCACGCCATCGAAGCGGCTCAGGTTGGAGCTGGCCTCGGCCGGCGCGATGATGTAGTAAACCGGAATCGACAACTGGGTGCGCGGCAGGCTCACGTCCACCAACGTGGCGCCCAGCTTCTCCAGCTCGGCCAAAGCGGCGCGAACCGCGCCGTCAACATCGGCAGCCAGCGCGGCTGGGAAAAACTCGCGTGGCAAGCCCACGCGCAAGCCCCGCAGCGGTTGTGCCGCTGTGGCCTCCAGCCGCGGCGCCAGCATCTGCGCCACATAGTCCTGCGGCGGCCGCTGGGCGCTGGTGGCGTCGCGCTCGTCGAACCCGCCCATGACCGACAGCAGCAGGGCGCAGTGGTGGGCACTGCGGGCGATCGGGCCGGCCTGGTCCAGGCTGGAAGCAAAGGCCACCATGCCGTAGCGGCTGCATACGCCGTAGGTGGGCTTGATGCCGGTGATGCCGGTGAAGCTGGCCGGTTGGCGAATCGAGCCGCCGGTGTCGGTGCCGGTGGCGGCAGGCACCA
>JANMHH010000422.1:0-2210 GCA_031375065.1 Rubrivivax sp.
CGCCCATCGCTTGAAGATCGTGGTCAACCCGAGCAGCGCGCTGAGCTCGCCACGCTGAAAGCATCAACCACATCGTCACTCAGTCAGGGCAGGCGCTTTGGTCAGCGCAAGCGCGAGTCGTCTCCTGGCTCGGGCTGGTCCGGCAGGTCATCATCCAACAGCCCCAAGGACCGCGCCTGCATGATCTTGCGCTGGCGCGCCAGCGGCGACTGCGCGAGTTGCACCACCTCGTCGATGGCCACGTCCAGGCCGTCGGACTGCTGGAAGTGCGGGTCGGACAGGAACAGTTTGCGCAGCGCCTGGTTGCGCACCTGTTCGTCCACGCCAGGCGCCGTGAAGGCGCTGTAGTCGGACTCCGGTGTCAGTCGAGCCACGTCATCCAAGGTGGGCGCAGCCGCTGCAGCCGCACCCGTGTCCGCCGGGCCGCCGCCCGGTCCGGCCAGTGGATCTGCCGGTCGATCAGGCATCAGGCCCGTCCTTTTGCTCGACCTTGCGCTCGGCTGCTGCCGCAGCAAACTTTTCGCGCTCTTGCGGGCTCATGAACGACATGGCCTTTTGCCGGCGTCCGGTGTCGGGCTTGAAGTGGGTGTTGGTGAAGACACGCAGCCATTCGCAAAGCTCGGGCTCCAGCGGCAGGTTTTCCACCACCTCTTCGGCGGTCATGCGGCGGTCGGCTTCGATGTAGGACACGCTGACGCCGGTCAGGTCCACCATCGATGGGTCGGTTTCGCTGGGCACCCAGAACACAAACCAGGCCGGGCGGCCCGACGTCAGGTTGAGGAAATAGCCTTTGCATTCGTCGGCATACAACTGCACCGAGAAGCCCGGGTGCAGCCAACGGGATGTTTTGCCGTCGTCGTGCAGGCAGCGTGGCTGCTGGCCAAAGGCGCCCTGGTCGGGCAAGACCTCGGCCAGGCGAAAGGACCAGTCCTACCCTGCGCCTGCCTGACGCTGGGCCCACCGGCTGGTGCCAAACGCGCAGGCAGCCTGCCCGACCGCCTGGGGGCTGCGCTGCGCGCCTTGCCCATGCCGGTGATCGGCCGCATTGAGGAAGGCCTGGTCAAACTGGATGTGCGTTGCCTGGACGGCGCGCAGGCCGAAGCCGCCTTCTTGAGCCAACTGCCGCTGCTGGCGCAGGCCCGGTTCTGAACGAAAGCCCAGCGCAGGGCGTGTTGCGGACGGACCCGGGAGCCAAGGAAGTCTGGCCGACGCGTCCAAACCACCACGGTTGAACCGGACCCGTTGGAAGCGCTGTGCCTGGGCCTGATGGCCAGCCGGATCGAACGAGAAATCGACCTGACCTTCACGGTGGGGTCGTGATGTCGCGCTTTGGCTGGAGGTCCGGTTTGTCAGCTGCCGCCCTTGTGTCGCCTGACCTCCTACTTGTAGGGCTGACGACCAGCGGATCGAGACACAGCCATGCTGCGAGGTTTATGGTTTGCGCGCGGCAACCCGCAGCCCGTCGCGCACGGTGGCCGGGGGATAAGCGATGACCTGCTGGCCGGTGGTGATGCCGCTGCGAATCCAGGCCGAACTGCCATTGCGTGCGCCCAGGTCCACGGCTGTCTGGCGGGCACGGCCGCCGTCGGCGATGAAGACCGCAAACTGTGTTGATGCGCTGGCGCGGCCTGGGGTCTCGCGCGCCGTGCCTGCGGCGCCCACATCGGCGCCAGAGGCGCCAGAGGCGCCAGGGGCGGCAGCAACGCCAGCTTGAACCGCGCCACCCGGCAGCGGAAACACCGCACTCACGGGCACCTGCACCGCCTTTGCTTCGCTCAGCGTGACGATGCGCACGCTGACGCGGTAGCCGTCGCCCAGTGCCTGCCATTCGGCTTGCGGGCTGGTGATGTCGATCAACACGCGCACCCGCTGTTCTTCAACGCCCAGTGCCGAAACCTTGGTGAAAGCGGCCGGCTCGATGCTGCGCACACGCCCGGCCAGGACCGCCGGGCCACCCCAGCGTTCGATGATCACGCGGCTGCCGGCCTTGGCTGCCAGTGCGTCGGTGGTCAGCAACTCGGTCACCACCTCCATGCGCTTCGTGTCGCCAACCTCGATCAGCGGCGTGCCCAGTGCCACCGCACCCTCACTGCCTTGCAACACCCGCAGCACGCGGCCGGGCGACGGCGCGCGCACGGTGAAGGTGCCAGCGGTGCTGGACCCGGCCGCACCCGCACCTGACGGCTGCACGGCGCCCAGCGCAGCCCGCG
>JANMHH010000439.1:0-14321 GCA_031375065.1 Rubrivivax sp.
TCTGCAAGTTCGGGCGGCAGTGTAGAGGCGCGGCGCCGAATCAGGCCGCGAATCGGGCCACGCCAGCCTGAGACAATCGCCGGGTCTTCCACCCGCCCCCCACTCCATGCGATCGCGAGTCCTGTCTGGCATGCGCCCCACTGGCGCCCTGCACCTTGGCCACTACCACGGCGCCCTGAAAAACTGGGTGCGCCTGCAAGACACGCACGAGTGCTTCTACTTCGTGGCCGACTGGCATGCGCTGACCACCCACTACGAAGAACGTGAAGTGATGGAGCGCTACGTCTACGACATGGTGGTCGACTGGATCGCTGCGGGCCTGGACCCCGTGCGCTGCACCATCTTCATTCAAAGCCGCCTGCCCGAGCACGCCGAGCTGTTCACGCTGCTGGCCATGGGCACGCCGCTGGGCTGGCTGGAACGCGTGCCGACCTACAAGGACCAGATCGAAAAGCTGAAGGACCGCGACCTGGCGACCTACGGCTTCTTGGGCTACCCGCTGTTGCAGGCGGCTGACATCCTGATCTACAAGGCCAACCACGTGCCGGTGGGCGAAGACCAGTCTTCGCACGTTGAACTCACGCGTGAAGTGGCACGCCGCTTCAACAACCTGTACGGCCGCTCATCCAAGTCTGAAGCTCTGATCGCCGCAGCCATGGCCAAGCTGGCCAAGAACGACGCGCGCTACTACGACAAGCAGCGCAAGGCTTACTGCGAAACCGGCAGTGCCGAAGCGCTGGCCAAAGGCGAAGGCATGGTCAACAAGGCCAAGGCCAACGTGGCCGGCTGGACCGAAGAAGACAGCGAACTGCTGCTGGGCCATCTGAAAGGCGCCGGCAAAAGCATCCTGACCGAACCGCAAGCCTTGCACACCGAAGTGCTGCGCCTGCCGGGGCTGGACGGCACCAAAATGAGCAAGAGCTACGGCAACGCGGTGCTGATGCGCGACGAGCCGGCTGAAGTGACCAAGAAGATCCGCGGCATGGTGACCGACCCCGCTCGCGCGCGCCGCACCGACCCCGGCGACCCCGAAAAATGCCCGGTGTGGCAGTTCCACAAGCTCTACAGCGACGAGCCCACCAAGGACTGGGTCGTCAAAGGCTGCAAGAGCGCGGGCATTGGTTGCCTGGAATGCAAACAGCCGGTGATCGACGCCGTCATCCAGGAACAGCAGCCTTGGCGTGAACGTGCCGAGACCTACCTGGCCAATCCGAAACAGGTGCACTGGATCGTGGAGATGGGCACCGAACGCGCCCGCACCGTGGCCCGCCAGACCATGAAAGACGTGCGTTCGGCCATGGGCCTGTCCTACTGAAGTCACTGAAATCTATGGACCTGCAAACCATTGAACTGCACCCGGGCACCGAGCCCAGTGCCACCATCATCATCCTGCACGGCCTGGGCGCCGACGGCACCGACTTTCTGCCGATCGCCGACGAACTGAAACTGTCGGCCGTGGGCCCGGTGCGCTACCTGTTCCCACGCGCACCGGTGCGGCCGGTCACCATCAACGGCGGCCAGCCGATGCGGGCCTGGTACGACATCCTGACCGCCGACCTGGTGCGTCGCGAAGACGTTGCCGGGCTGCGCGATTCGATGGCCGCCGTCAGCCGCCTGATCGACCGCGAAGTGGCGCGCGGCGTGCCCGCCCACCGCATCGTGCTGGCGGGCTTTTCGCAAGGCTGCGCCATCACGCTGGGCGCGGGCTTGCGCCACACGCAACGGCTGGCGGGACTGGCCGGTCTGTCGGGCTACCTGCCCTTGAGCGACACCACCGCCGCCGAGCGCCACAGCGCCAACGCGCAGACCCCGCTGTTCCTGGCCCATGGCCGCAACGACGGTGTAGTGTCCATGGCCCGTGGTGCCGCCGGCCGCGACCTGCTGCAGGGCCTTCAGCAGCCGCTGGAATGGCATGACTACCCGATGGAACACTCGGTGTGCATCGAAGAAGTTCAGGCCCTGCAGCGTTGGCTGTTGAAGGTGCTGGGCGGGGTTTGAGATCGGTACGCCTGCCCAAGGGCATAGGCACAAGCGCCAGGTCTGCAGCGGGTTCGGCACCCGGCATCGCGTTTAAGCTGGGCAGCCGCAGCAAAGCCCTGTGCAACCCAGCATCGTGACCTCCACCCGCCTGATTCGCCCTTGTCCTGAGCGCCTGCCTGGTTTTGTTGCAGCGCTGCAGCGTGGCTGGTCAGCCGACACCGTGCGCGGTGCCGTTGCGGCCCAAGAGACGCTGGAGCGACTGGACACCGACCCGGCCAGTTTTTTCATGACCGCCGACGATCCCCAGGGGCTGGGCCCGCCTGTGCGCCTGCCCGACGGTACCGAGCGCGCGCGCTTGCCGGGCCTGCTGCGCTGGATCTGGGACGACGATGAGGGCCCGGACGGCTTTGCGGGCAGCATCAACCTGCGCTGGATGCACGGCAACGCTGCGCTGCCGCCCCATGTGCTGGGTCACATCGGCTATGCGGTGCCGCCATGGAAACAAGGTCGCGGCCACGCGACACGCGCCTTGCAGCTGCTCTTGCCACTGGCGCGCGAACATGGCCAGCCGTTTGTCGAACTGACCACCGACCTGGACAACAAAGCCTCTCAGCGCGTCATCACGGCCAACGGCGGTGTGCTGCTTGAGCCGTTCACCAAAAGTGCGGAGTACGGCGGCAAGCCTGCGTTGCGGTTCCGGATCGACTGCGCCTGATCCAGGGTCCGAAAGAGCTGAGCGCTGGCCGGCACGTCAGCCCAGAAAGAGATGAACTCCGACCTTTTGGCAGCGCGCCAGTCCTGCGCGGCGGGTCAGTTTCGTGTCCACGTCAAGGTTCCAAAGTTGGAGATGCTGGTGACCGAAACCGCGGTCAGAACGCCCACATTGGTGAGTCTGTAGCGAAACTCGCCAGTGACCAGCAACTGATTGGTTGTGGAATAGACCTGATCGGTCAGTTTCACGATCACGGAAGCGGATCCAGGGGGCGAATCAGCCTCAACGCTGTAGCGTGAGACCGTGGTGCTGTTGACGGTTGACCGGGTGCTGTCCGTGTAGTCCGTCAGGGTACCGAGACTGCCTTGGTCCCCCAACACGACAGACGCTGGCAGCGCCATGGGCCGCGCTGTGGTGAACTCGGAGTTGGAGCCATCTGACAAAACCGACCCCAGGAAAGCGTAGCTGGCGTCGAAGTAGAGGGTGCCACTGCCGCTGTCGCTCACATTCAGAGCCGGATTGCTGCACCCGCTGTACTGGAAACTGAAGCTTTCCAACACCGAGGAGCCGGAAACGGCCTTGAAGACAGCGGGAATGGCCGGCGCTCGCTGTACAGAGGCCGTTCCAGAGCAATAGCCACTGGCCGTGTAGTTCGCATTGGAGCCGGCCCTGTAGTAATCGGCATACGCACTTTGCAAGGGGTAGGTGGGCACGGGTGGGTCACCACCGCCGCCGCCACCGCAAGCGGTGATGAGCACGGCCACTGCCGGTACAACCAGTCGTCTGCAGCAAGCCTGCAGCGTGATTTTTACTTGCATGATCTTCTCTCTGTTGAACAACCAAATCCTGCTGCGGATGTCAGCAGAGTTGCAAATCTGTCTAACTTCGATGCAGCTGGTACGTGCAGCCATTGAAACTGGGCGCCGTTTCGTCGACTTTGCCGGCAACCGAATCGCGGCCTGGCGCTCTGGATTAACCTGCACGCGGGTCATCGCAAAGCCGATGCTGAAGCCGCGGCCGCAGGCGCCGGTGCCATGATCATCACCGCTGTGCCTCCCACGCAGTTCTGCGTCTGGCCAGCCTGGCAAAGCGCTTTGTCGCGAATCGGTGGCACCAAGTCTTTGGCCACTGGCGTGGGCGGGATGGTCAGCATGTGCACGATGAACAGCGCCGCGCCCACCGCCAGCGCCAGCACCAGCAGGCGGCGCTTCCAGGTGGGGGCGGGGTACTTGTCGATGTCCATCGCAGACGGGGACTATGGCACGCGGCTGCCTGGCCACAGCTGTGCCACCATGTCGCCCTATGCAAGCCGACAGCCAACCCCTGGACGTGGCCATCATCGGCGGCGGTATCGCCGGCCTGATCCACCTGCATTACGCCCGGCTGGCCGGGCTCCACGCGCGGCTGCTGGAACGGGCCCCCGCCGTCGGCGGCCTCTGGCGCGAGCTGCCGGCCTGGCAGGACATTCAGATCTGCCCGGCGGACTGGACGGTGGGCGACCTGCCGATCGAAGGCCCGATGCAAGCGCAGGTGCTGGCCAACATCGAAGCGTGGGTCGGCCGGTTCGACTTGGGCCAAGACATCCGTCTGGGCTGCGAGGTTCAAAAGGCGCGCCATGACGGACAAGCCTGGGCGCTGAGCACATCGCATGGTCCGCTGCAGGCGCGCCACCTGGTGGCCGCCACCGGCGCGCACAACCGCCCCTGGGTCCCGCCAGTGGCGCGGCGTGATGGCTCGGTGGCCGAGTGGCATTCCAGCCAGCTGCGCCAACCCGAGGCACTGCGTGGCGCCCGCGTGCTGGTGGTGGGCGGCAGCGCCTCGGCGCTGGACCTGCTGGATCAATGTTTGTTGCATGAGGCCGGGCACATCGTCTGGGCCTACCGCAGCCTGCGCTGGTTCACACCCACCAAAAAGCCCAAGGCGGTGGCAGGCAGCGTGCGGCCGGTGGCGCGCATGCAGGCCCAGGGCGTGCCGGTGCAGCAACAAAACGAGTGGGTGCGCGCCGACCTCACATCGCGCTACCGCAACTTCGGCCTGGACGCGCTGCTGCCCGCGCGGCCACTGGACCTGCGCACCGACCAACTTTTCCCTGGCCGCGCCCGCATGCTGGCCGGCCTGGCCCAGCTGCAGCGTCACCAGGCCGAGGTGGTGGCGCTGGAAGGCGGACAAGCGCTGTTGTCGGACGGCAGCAGCGTGGCCGTAGACGTGGTGCTGTGGGGCACCGGCTACCGCACCGACCTGAGCTACTTCGACAACCCGGCCCTGGCCGCCGTCACCGGCGTCAACGAACTGGCTGCACGCTGCGCCTGCATCTTTCGCAGCCTGGACGAACCCGACCTGTACTTCCCCGCAGTCGGGCTGGAGGGCTTTGGCGCGACGTCCTGGAACTTCGCCCTCATGGCGCGCAGCGTGATGTCGCACATCTGCGGCACGGCACAGCTGGATCTGCAGCCCCTGCCCTACCGGCTCAACCACCTGGAGATGGTGCGCCACCTGGCCCAGCGCGACCCGGCCAGCTTTGGCGGTGTGGACGCCGACGCCTGGTGCCGTGATGTGGGCCTGGGGACGCCCGACGATCAGCCCTATCCGATGCCCAAAGTGGCCCGCGCCACGGTTGGCGCAAGAAGCGGCACATCAGGCCACACGCTGGGCAAGACCTGAGCCAGGGCGCCCAATCGGTTGAGCTTCGCCAACGCGCAAGGACCGACCAGTTGCAGCTCGAGCGGGAAGTTGCATCAAGTCCATGGGAATCACTTACCAGTGATGCAAGTTTGACCGCAGCCTGCGCTGCTTTCGCATCCGAGAATCATCGACGCAACGTTGCAGTTCCGACGAGGGCTCATGGGTGAACGCGGTAGGGCTTGATGGATTGGGGGTGGCTGGAGCGTCCCGCATTCGCATTGGATCTTCGGTCGCCGTGGTCAGCACCGACGGAAGTGGCTATGAGTTGAGGGGCAGTGCGGCGGTGGTGCTGGCTTGGGTCGTGCTGGAAGGCCGCGCGGATCGGCGGCGGATGTCGGCGCTGCTGTGGCCAGAGTCCGACCCCGCGCAGGCGCGCAGCAACCTGCGGGTGTTGACGCACCGCATCAACCAGCGTTTCGGCAGCGAGCTGCTGTTGGGAACGGTGCACCTGGAATTCGACGGGTCGCTGGCGCAATTCGAGTTGCAGGACGCCGATGCGGTGCTCGCCGCATTGGCGGCAGGCGGAGCCGCTCGCTGCGAACTGCTGGCCGATGCCGGCGTGGAGGCCCACGCCGGCGAGGATTTGCTGGCCTGGTTGGCGAGCGCGCGCAAGCGGCTGAAGGAAGTGCAACTCGCACAACTGGGCGAGGCATTGACCGAAGCGTTCGCCCTCGCGCGGCACGCTCGCGCCGCGGCGCTGGCCAGAGCCTGCGTGCAGCTCGATCCGTTGAGCGAGCATCGGCATCGGCGGCTGATGGAGGTGCTGGCGCGCGCAGGCGACCGCGCGGCGGCACTGTCCGCGTACGAGGATTGCAAAGCGCTGTTCAAGCAGCACCTGGGCGTGCTGCCCAGCGAGCAGACGCGCATGGTGCAGTTGCGCATTCTCCAGCAGCAGGCCTTGGGCGCCGCTCCAGGAGGGCAGCCGTTTCCAGGGCCAGACAGCGAAGCGCTCACGACACCATCTGCTGCAGCGAGCCACCCACTCGTCGAACGTGAAGCGGTGTTGGCCCAAGCACGGGCGGCGCTCGAGCAAGGCGTGCATGTGGTGGTGCTGGGTGAGCCTGGAGTGGGCAAGACGCGGCTATTGCGTCGGCTGGCCGCGATGACCGAAGGTCAGACGGAACATGTGGCGCTGCATGCCGCACTGGAGCAGGAGCCGTACGCGGCGCTGGCGCAACTGCTGCAAGCGGTCCAGCCGCGGCGCAGGCCGTGCGTCGGCATGGCCGAGCAGGTCGAGCTGGCCCGCCTGGCGCCGTTGGCCTTTGCAGAGGTCAAGCCGAGCGAAACCGCGCTGTCGGCGCCAAGGCTGCACGCGGCGCTGCGGCACTGGTTCGCGCGCCTGGGCGAAGCGGGCGTGCGCGTGCTGGTGCTGGACGATGTGCAGTACGCCGATGCGGCATCGCAGGCGGCGTTTTCGTCCTTGCTGGAAAGCGCAGCCGTTGCCGGCGAACGCGCGCCGGCCCTGTTGATGGCACACCGCAGCGCGGAGGTCCAGGCGGTGCTGGATGACGCGGTGACGCAGGCACAGACGCAGCACAGGGCACAGCGCGTCGAGTTGCCCCGGTTGTCGCTGTCGGGCGTTCAGGCGCTGCTGGCGTCGATGGGTGCGGCGCCACGCACGGACCAAGCCGGTGCGTTGGCGCAGCATCTGCACAAGCGCACGGGCGGCAACCCGCTGTTCGTGATCGAGCTGGCGCGACAAGCGCTGGAGCAAGGCGAAGCCTCCGGCACAGCTGACCTGCAGGCCCTGCTGGTCGCCAGGCTCCGGCGCTGCAGCGCGACCGCGCAGCAACTGGCCGCAGTGGCTGCCGTGGCGCCCGAGCACTTCACGGTCGAGTTGGCCGCGGCGGTGTCGGCGCACACGGCGCTGGCGCTCATGCCCGCATGGCGTGAGCTGGAGCAACGCGGGCTGTTCGCGCGGCAGGGGCTGGCACATGACCTGATCCAGGACGCTGTGCTGGCGGCGTTGCCGCGGCCGATCCTGCGGGTGCTGCATGGGCAGGTGGCCCAGTACCTGGAAGGCCAGGGCATGCGGGGTACTTCCGTGCTCAGGCACTGGTGGGCTGCAGGCGATGCCGACCGCGCGCTGCCGCATGCGGTGCACCAGCTCTACAACGTCAGCGCCGCAGGTCTGCCCACCGCGCAGCAGGAGCTCGCGATGCTCGATCTGCTCGAACGCGCCAGCGACGAAGTGCTGTTGGCCCACCTGTGGTGCACGGCAGAGGTCGGCGAGAGCCTGAGCGAGTTCGCGCTCGACGCGATCTGGCGCCGTGTTGTTGCACTGCGGGAGCGCGTGGAGCGTCTGCCGGGCCGAAGCGGCGCCGCGGCCTGGATCGCCTTTGAAACCGCGCGCTGCTGCAACTTCATCGACTTGTCACCCAAGGCAGCCTACGAACTCCTGGAGCCCGTCGCCGCACGGATGCCGGAACGTGGCGCCGAGCGTGCATTCGTGGAACACAAGCTGGCCGCTCTCGCGGTCGGCCTGACCGGCATACCACACGCGCACCTGCGCCGCGCCCGTGAAGCGTTGGCTGGGCTGCCCGATGTGCCTTCGGTCAACCGCGTGCGCAGGCACAACGATCACCAGTTAGGCATCTATGTCAACCCGGTCGAGGGCATCAAGACCCAGGCCGCCCGCTGGCGAAACGCCCGGCGGCGGCAAGACATGGCCACGGTTGCCGACGCGTCTGCACTCATCGGCCGCCTGCAAGCGTTCCTGGGCAACGTCACGCGATCCATGAATCACTATGCCCGGGCGGCCCGCTTGACATCGGCGGGCGGCACAGACACCCGGCCCTTCCCGGATCCGTTGCTGGTCGGCAAGATTGCATTGAGTGCCGGGCACTACGCGCTGTCGCATCAACTGCTGACGTCCGTTGACGGCCAGACTGCCCGGCTGCAGCGCTTGATTTATCTGGCGCTGCTCCACCTGCGCATGGGCAACCTGCGACAGGCCCAGGAACAGCTCGACCAAGTCAACCCCGAGGCGCTGCGCGAACACTTCGCCAGCCAGGTCGTCCACGGGCATGCGCGCGCCGAGCTCGACCGGCTCGAAGGAAACGACCCCTTGCCGCGCCTGCAGCAGCAGTTGGAATCGGCGCAGGTATTCGGGGTCAGCGGCGTCAACCTGGAGCTGTTGGCGTGGGAGATCACCCTGCACACCCAGCCCCTGGCTGAGCGGCTGGCTGGCGCCAACGCCTTGCTGGCACAACTGCGGCGGCACAACGTGGGCGGCTACAAGCTGGCCAAGCCCCTGCTCGAGATTGCGGAGGTCTGCGCGGAAGCCGAAGCCCCGCAGTGGGCCTGTGCGGCGGCCGAATCCGCCCGGCTGCTGCGGCGCGGCTGCACCAACGCCACGCTCTATCTTCCCGAGGGACTGGTGCGCTGCGCACGCTTGATCCGGCGTCGCGATGCGGACGAGGCCAACGCCCTGGTGCAGGTGGCGCAGCGCTGGGTGCGACACGCACTGCACCGCCTGCCGCCGGGGGCCGAAGAAGGCTTCAGACGCCACGTGGTGGTGAACCGCCTGCTGCTGGACGGCGACGACCAAGCCGTTTATCTGCAGCCCCTGCGTTGAGGCAAGCGCCAACGGTGTGCATCCAAACGTGAGGCGTGCAAGCAGCTTGTGTGATGTGTTTGCAAGCCTGCGTTGAAGCGCTTGTGAAACGCCCAGCCCCGGAGACTGCTCGTCGGAGCTCGTGTCGCGAGCCCCTTTCACAAGGAGTCTCCAGATGAAGCCCTCGCGTTTTTCTGCTGCCGCGGTGTGTGCCGCCACGTTGTGGATGCCCCAGTGGGCGGCATCACAGACGGTCAGCAGCTTTACCGTCGTCAACGCCGACACCGGCGCTGACGTCGCCACCTTCGGCTCCAGCGGCACGGTGTCCATCGCCAGCACGCCCAACATCAACATTCGCGCCAACGCGAGCAACGTCAAGAGCGTGGTCTTCACCGACGGCAAGGCCAGCCGAACGGAGAACAGCGCGCCCTACGCCTACAAGGGCAACAGCGGTCCGGTGTACGCCAAGTGGTCGCCAGCCGCCGGCACTTACGTCATCAACGCCAAACCCTTCGCGGGCAGCGGCGGCGCCGGTACGGCGGGTGCCATGGCAACGCTCACCTTGACGGTTGTTGGCGCTTCGCCACCACCCCCACCGCCACCGCCGCCACCGCCGCCACCGCCGGTGGCCACCGACAAGCCAGCCACGCGCAACGAGGCTGCGCGCTTCCTGGCCCAAGCCACCTTCGGCCCAGTGGATGCCGACATCGACCGCCTGATGGCCGTCGGCTATACGGCCTGGATCAACGAACAGTTCGCCACGCCCCGCAGCGGTACGCACCAGGCGTTCTTCGAGACGCTCAACGATGGCAACGACAAAGAAGTGGTGCAGGCCTTCTGGAAGCAGGCGCTGACGGGGCCGGATCAGCTGCGCCTGCGCATGGCCTACGCGCTGTCGCAGATCTTCGTGATCTCTCTCGAAGATGGCGACGTCGACAACTACGACCGCGCCGTGGCCGCTTGGCTCGACCTCTTGAACACGCACAGCTTCGGCAACTACCGCGACCTGCTGCAAAGCGTGTCGGTCAACCCGATGATGGGCATGTACCTGACCCACATCGCCAACCAGAAGTCCGATGCCATCAGCGGACGTGTGCCGGACGAAAACTATGCGCGCGAGGTGATGCAACTGTTCAGCATCGGCCTGGTGGAGCTCAACCAGGACGGCCGCCCGCGCACCGGCAGCAACGGCGCGGTGCTGGAGACCTACGCCCCCGCCGACGTGTCGGAGCTGGCCAAGGTGTTCACCGGCTGGAGTTGGGCTTGCCCGGTTGCTTCCGACAAGGGCTGTTTCCTGCGCGGCAAATCCAACAGTGGCAACCGGGAGTACGCCGACCGTGACCTGCGGTCGATGGTCGCCTACCCCGACTACCACAGCATCGAAGCCAAGTCCTTCCTCGGCACGACGATCCCGGCAGGCACCAGCGCGGTCGACAGTCTGCGCATCGCGCTCGATCGCCTGGCCGCGCATCCCAATGTCGGGCCTTTCATCGGCCGCCAGTTGATCCAACGCTTCACCACCAGCAACCCCAGCCCGGCCTACGTCGGCGCGGTGGCGAGTGCGTTCAACAACAACGGTTCGGGTGTGCAGGGTGATTTCAAAGCGGTGCTCAAGGCAGTGCTGACACACCCCGAGGCGCGTGTCGTCGGCGACACCTCGGGCAAGGTGCGCGAGCCGGTGCTGCGCCTGTCGGCCTTCATGCGTGCTTTTGCGCACCGCAGCGTTTCGGGCAAGTTCGACATGGACGTCACCAACAACCCCGGCACGGCACTGGCTCAGGCGCCGTTGCATTCGCCTTCGGTGTTCAACTTCTACCGGCCAGGTTACGTGGCGCCGGGCACCCAGAGCGCGACGCGCAGCCTGGTGGCACCCGAGCTGCAGATCCTCAACGAGACCAGCGTGGCCGGCTATGTCAACTTCATGCGCGACAGCATCAGCGCCGGGGTCGGCCGTTCCGCCGGCTCGAGCTTGGGCGGACGTGATCTGCAAGGCGACTACAGCGCCGAGCTGGCGTTGGCAGCCGACGTGCCGGCGTTGGTGGACCGTGTGACGACACGCCTGACCTACGGCGCCGTTGGCGCAGCACGCCGCACCGCCATCGTCAACGCGGTCAGCAGCATCGCCCTTCCTGGCGGCAGCAGCTCACAGACACAGATCAACGCAGCCAAGCGCCAGCGGGTCAACACCGCCATCTTGCTGACGGTGGCCGCACCCGAGTTCGTGGTGCTCAAGTAACCAGGAGTCGACAACCATGACACACCGCAAAATCTTCTCGGGCGCACCCGCCGTCCACCACCAGGCGTCGCGCCGTCTCTTCATGCGCCAGGCCAGCGCGCTGTCGCTGGCAGCCGGTGCGGGCGCGCCGCTGACCTTGAACCTGCTGGCGGCCGGTTCGGCCGCGGCACAGAGTGCAGGCGACTATCGCGCCATCGTGTGCTTGTTCATGTTTGGCGGCAACGACGCCTACAACATGGTGCTGCCCACCGACAGCCCCTCGTGGGCGGCTTACACCGCGATGCGCACGTCGATCGCGCTGCTGTCACCGGGAACGCCGCCCAATCCAGGCGCCGGCGCAGGCTCGGCGGCGCGCTTGGGGGGTGTGCGGCCGATCGCGCCGATCAACCCACAGGGCCGCACCTACGCGCTGCACCCTTTGATGACCCGCATGCAATCGATGTTTGACACCGACCGCCGCTTGGCCATCGTCCCCAACATCGGCCCGCTGGTCGCCCCCACCACCAAGGCTCAGTACAACACGCCCGCTCACCCGCGGCCGCCGCGCCTGTTTTCGCACAACGACCAGCAAAGCATCTGGCAAACCATGATGCCCGAGGGGGCCACCCAAGGCTGGGGCGGGCGCTTGGCCGACATGGTGGCCGGTGGCAACACCCGTGCCGTCTTCACTTCCATCTCGGCTGCGGGCAGTGCGGTGTGGTTGTCGGGGCAGAACGTGCGCCAGTACCAGGTCAGCGGTTCGGGCGCCCTGCGCATGGGCGCCGACACCAGCAACCTCGTCTATGGCTCCACCACGGTGGCCAATGCGCTGGCCAGCATCGCCCGCAGCTCGATGGGCAGCCATGTCCTCGAAGCCGACGTGGCAGCGATCGCCGACCGTTCGATAGCTTCCGAAAGCATCTTGCGCGGCGCGCTGCGCCCGGCCAGCGACCCGGCCTTCGGCACACCACCGGCTGGCGCTGGCAGCTACAACCCCAGCGCTGACGCCAAGCTCCAGTACCTCAGCCCGGCCAACGGCAGTCTCGTGTTCAGCCCGCTGGCGCAGCAACTGCAGATGGTGGCGCGCCTGGTCCAGGCGGGTGTGTCGGGCGCCACGGGCGTGCGGCGCCAGGTGTTCTTCGTCAGCCTGGGGGGCTTTGACACGCACAGCAACCAGAACCCACAGCACACCGAGCTGATGGCGCGCGTGGCACACGCCATGGAGTACTTCGACACCGCGCTGGGCGCCATCAACGCGCGCAACAACGTCACCACCTTCACCGCCAGCGACTTCGGCCGCACCTTCACCAGCAACGGTGACGGCACCGACCACGGCTGGGGCGCGCACCAGTTCGTGATGGGCGGCGCGGTGCGCGGTGGCGACCTGTACGGCAACTTCCCCAGGTTGGTCACCAGAAACTCGGGCACCGGCGAGTTCGACAGTCCCGATCAGGTGCGCAACGGCGCGCTGCTGCCCACCACGTCGGTCGACCAGCTCGGTGCCACGCTCGGGCGCTGGTTCGGCCTGTCGGACAGCCAGGCCCTGGAGGTCTTTCCAAACCTCGCCAACTTCAACACCGGGGCTCGCAACCTGGGTTTCATGACTTGATGCAGCGGGCTTCGACCCGCGACAGCACTCGATGTCGACACAGAGTCCGTGCCTGGTGTCGCTTGCGGGTCGTTCGCACGCGTTCAGCGCGCTCGCTTGAGTGATCGCGATGCGCGTGCAGCGATCCTTCGCGAACCGCTCCACCGGTGGCGGACTTTCCTCAGCTGCGCGGCATCTTCTCGAAATCGCTCAGGGCGGCAGCGCGAAAGGCTGGCAGGGTTTCACAGTGGTCGGCCAAGGTGATCAGAGCAGCGTGGGCGGTGGGGGAAAGACCTTCTTCCATCCGGTCTTGCATGTACCAGATCAGCGTGGTGATCATGACATCGGCATGGGTGAGCGTTGTCCCGCAGGCAAACGGCGTGGCAACGCGGCGCGTCAGCTCGTCAAGGCCTGCGCGGGCTTGGCCAAGGCAGCGGTCAAGCCATTCGGCGCTGCGCTGTTCTGGGCCATGGAAGTGCCTTTCATAGACCACGGCCGCGACCTTTTCGAGGGTGCCTTGGGCCAGGGCCGTCATTTGAAGGACAAGTCGGCGCGCGGCACCGGAGCAAGGGATCAACGCCGCGTCGCCCGCCGCCTCGTCGAGGTGATCAAGAATCGCAGCACTGTCGATCAGCACCTCGCCATCGTCTAGGATGAGGGCAGGAATGCGGGTCAGGGGGCTGATCTTCGCGACAGCTGCCGCATCTCCAAAGATCGAACGCGTGTCGCGAGTAAAGGGCATGCCGTAGTGGTGCAGCGCGATGGCGACGCGGCGAGTGACGGGGCTGTCATATTGGCCGACGAGGATCATGGGGCGGGTCCTTGGGAAAAGTAGTTTCAAACAATACCCGAAAGCAGTCGCTCGCCCATGCCTGCTGCTGGCCGGGAGCCCGTTCTAGCGAAGGACGGCAGAGTGGAACTCATCCGGCGCGTCCTGTACGTGTCGGGGCCTCAGGCAAACAACCCCTGCAGATGCCAGGTGGGCTCACCCGCTTGGCCCAGCACACCTGGCGCCGCAGGCATGCGGCTGCGGTAGACCCACACCAAACAGCCGTCTTCAGCGCGTGCGATGAAGTAGTCGCGTGCCACGCTGGCGTCGTCCCACCAGCCGGTTTCGATGCGTTCGGGGCCGCTGACCAGTTGCAGCGCCCGGCCCTGCCACCAGGGCATGGCGTCGCGCTCGGCCAGCGGCAGCGGTTCAGACAGAAGCCAGGCCGGGCGGTGCAACGGCAAGCCGGGGTCGACCAAGGCAGACGCTGAAGCGGCCGCGGATGGGCCTGTGGCCGACCCACCGACAGGCCCCACCGCAGGCACCCAGCGGCTGGCGCATTCGGGCCGGTGGTCGGCCACCGCCACCAGGCGCAGCACCTGTTCGTCGCCCAGGCGGGCGCGCAGGCGTTCGAGCAGGCGGGTCAGGCCCAGGGTTTCGCTGGCCCGGGTGGGAAAGAGTTCCCCGTTGGGCGCGTGGCCCGCCACCAGGTGGCTGCAGCGCAGTTGCAGGTCCAGCGTGGGGGCGACCAGTTCCAGCCGGCCCAGGCGTTCGCGCAGCAGGCCTTGCAGGTGGGCTGCGTCCAGCGCAGGCTCGGCC
>JANMHH010000510.1:0-1640 GCA_031375065.1 Rubrivivax sp.
GAGCAGCAATGGTGCACCGGTCCATTCACCAAATGACGGAAGAGCCAGGAGTTCTGGCATCTCCGCGTGTTGTTACCAGTCCTTGGGCCCCGCAGTGAAGCATGGCGTCTCACCACCGCCTAAATCTCAGAACGCGGCAGCGTAGCGTTCCAGCTCCCACGGGCTCACGTGGCGGGCGTAGTCGGTGCACTCGGCGCGCTTGAGGCGCACGAACTCTGCCGTCAGCACCGGGCCCAGGGCGCCGCAGACCACGGGGTCGGCTTGCAGAGCTTCCAGTGCGGCGTCCAGCGACTGTGGCAGCAGAGCGATGCCGGCCTGGCGGATGCGGGCCAGTGGCCATTCGAACAGGTCGTCGGTGCAGGCGGGCCCGGGGTCAAGCTGGCGGTCGATGCCGTCCAGGCCGGCGGCCACCAGTGCGGCGGTGGCCAGGTAGGGGTTGGCACTGGCGTCGGGCACACGCCATTCAAAGCGGCCGGGCAGGGTGCGGACCATCGCGGTGCGGTTGTTGGGGCCGTGCGCCACGTAGGCAGGGGCCCAGGTGGTGCCGCTCAATGACTCACCCACGGTCAGCCGTTTGTAGGAATTGACCGTGGGTGCGGCCAGCGCGCAAAGCGCGCTGGCGTGGTGCAGCACGCCGGCGATGAACTGGCGGCCCAGGGTGGACAGATCGCCTTCACCGGCACCAGGGTTGAACAGGCAGGTATCGCCGGCCCACAAGGACGCATGAAAGTGCAGGCCGCTGCCGGGCTGGTTGGCAAAGGGCTTGGGCATCATCGAAAAGACCATGCCGCGTGCTTCGGCCAGCGCGTGAGCGGCCATCTTGAAGAGCATCACGCGGTCGGCGCTGAGCAACGCTTCGCCGTAAGCAAAGTTCACCTCGTATTGGCCGTGGGCGTCTTCGTGGTCGACTTGCAGCACGTCCAGCCCCAGGGTCTGCAGGGTTTGCTGCAGCTCGTGCAAGAAGCCCAGTTGGCGCGGCAGCGACTTCAGGTCGTAGGACGGCTTGTCCAGGCGGTCGTGCTCGTCGGCGGGCAGCCACTGGCCTTGTGGACCCCGCTTGAGCAGAAAAAATTCGGGCTCGATGCCAGTGCGCAGGCTCCAGCCACGGGCCTGCAAGCGGGCCAGCGCACGGTGCAGCACCTGGCGCGGGCAGGCTTCAAAAGGCTGGCCGTCGACAAATCCGTCGCCCCCGATGCGGGCCACGCCGGGCAGCCAGGGCAAGACCTGGGCGGTGCTGGCGTCGCCGCGGGCGTAGTACTCAGCGCGTGGGCCGGTGCGGGGCAGTGCGGTGCCCCAGATCGATGGGCCCGCAAAACCGGCGCCCAGGCGCAGCACGTCGCCCAAGTGTTGCAGCGGCACCAGCTTGCCTTTGGCGCAGCCGTGCACGTCGGTGAACTGCACCAGCAGGCTGTGTACGCCGGCGCGGTGCAGCGTCTGGGTCAGTGCATCGGGCAAGTCTGGTGTTGCCTCGCTCATGCGCTGGTGGTCAGGGCTTCACGCAAGATGCCCAGTGCTTCGTCAAACAGCGCGTCTGAAATCGTCAGCGGGAACAGAAAGCGCAGCACGTTGGCGTTGACGCCACAGCTCAGCAGGATCAGGTTGCGCTGCAGCGCCGCGGCTTGCACACGCTTGGTGAAGTC
>JANMHH010000522.1:0-36202 GCA_031375065.1 Rubrivivax sp.
TGTCCGATCTGCAAGCCCTGTTCCTGCCGGCGTCCAAATTGGGCCGATGAGCGGGTTGAGCGGGCAGGGCTGGGCTATGCTCGCGGCCCCGCCTGGTTTTTTGTATGACAACTCCGTTTACCACCGTCAGCCCCGGTCAGCGCCTGTCGGACCAGGTGGCGCAGCAACTGCGCGCGCAGATCAAGGCGCAGGGCTGGGCGGCGGGCGCCAAGCTGCCCACCGAGGCTGTGTTGGCGGCGCAGTTTGGGGTCAGCCGCACGGTGGTGCGCGAAGCCGTTTCGCGCCTGAAGTCGCTGAACCTGGTGCATGCGCGCCAGGGCAGTGGGGTTTATGTGGCCGAGCACCCGGTGTTGGAAGCGTTGGCGTTTTCCGCACTCGGCCAAGACCCCGGCCAGGCGATGTCCAAAGCCGCGCTGATGCAGATGCTGGAACTGCGCCGCGCGCTCGAAGCCGAAGCCGCCACCCGCGCCGCGCAGCGCGCTGGCGCTGCCGATGTTCGACAGATCAAGCAAGCGGTGCGTGCGCTGGCCCAGGCGGTGCGCGCTGGACGCACCGGCGTCGAAGAGGACCTGCAGTTCCACCGCAGCATCGCGATGGCTGCACACAACCCCTTTTTGACCGGCACGCTGGACTACCTGGCGCAGTTTCTGCGCGGCGCCATTGGTGTGACCCGCGCCAACGAAGCGCGGCGCGACGACTTCAGTGAACAGGTGCGCGCCGAGCATGCCGCCATCGTGGACGCCATTGCGGCGGCTGACCCGCGCGCCGCGCTGCGTGCGGCCAGCCTGCACATGGACAACGCAGCTTCGCGCATCGAGCAAGCCGACCCGGGTTTTTGGCAGGCGGAAGGCGGGCGGCTGGCGCGGCCCTTGGTGAAGAAGTTGCGCAAGGGGTAAACGTTCGGGGCAAATGACAGGTGACAGATGGCAGGCGGCAGGCGGCAGGCGGCAGGCGCGCATGAGCCGTAGCCAGCGCTGGTCACGTTTCGATTCGCGGACCCGCTGGCACGGGTTGTCCCGAGGTTTTGCATCCCGTCCAAGTTGTATGATGACCTGACGAATATTGAACTTCGTCGCAACCCCTGCTTGCGTTTCCTCCCTTCCGCATCACATCCAACGTTCGATGAACACCAACCCAGCAACATCCCCAGACCCGATCGCCGTGGGGCTGGTTGGCCTGGGCGCCATGGGCAAGGGCATGGCGCATTCACTGCGCCGCGCCGGCCATCTCCCACACGTCTACGACGTGCTGCCCGGGGTGGCCGAAAGCTTTGCCCAGGGTGGTGGCACCGCCTGCGCCACGCTGGCCGACTTGGGTGCCGCGTGCCGCGTGGTGGTGTCGGTGGTGGTGAATGCGGCCCAGACCGAGAGCGTGCTCTTTGGTGACGCCAGCACACCGGGCTGTGCCGCCAGCATGCAGCCCGGCAGCGTCTTCGTGATGTGTTCCACCGTCGACCCCAACTGGTCGGTGGCGTTGGAAGCGCGGCTGCAAGCGCTGGGCTTGCTCTACATCGACGCGCCCATTTCCGGCGGCGCGGCCAAGGCCGCCAGTGGCCAGATGACGATGATGACGGCCGGCCGTCCCGAGGCCTACGCCGTGGCGCAGCCGCTGTTGGACGCCATGGCCGCCAAGGTCTACCGGCTGGGCGACCGCGCCGGCGCAGGCAGCAAGGTCAAGATCATCAACCAGTTGCTGGCGGGCGTGCACATCGCTGCCGCCGCCGAAGCCATGGCGCTGGGTCTGCGCGAAGGTGTGGACGCGGCGGCGCTGTACGAGGTCATCACCCACAGCGCCGGCAACAGCTGGATGTTCGAGAACCGCATGGCCCACGTCCTGGCCGGCGACTACACGCCGTTGTCGGCGGTGGACATCTTTGTCAAGGACCTGGGCCTGGTGCTGGACATGGCGCGCGCCAGCAAGTTCCCGTTGCCGCTGTCCAGCACCGCGCACCAGATGTTCATGCAGGCCAGCACGTCGGGTTTTGCGCGCGAAGACGACAGCGCGGTGATCAAGATATTCCCCGGCATCCAGTTGCCCAGCCCCGCGCCACACCCGGGCAAGCCAGGATAAGCACGGCGCCGCCGGCGGCCAACAATGCCAGTTGGCCGCAGCTGGGCCGACCCAAGCCGTCCCGCCCCCCCGTTCATTCACATTCCACTTGACCCCACGGAGACACCCCATGACCCCAACCCGTCGCACCACCGTTGCCACCGCCTTCGGGCTGGCGCTGGGGCTGGCCTTCGTGGCCGGCACCGCGCAGGCGCAAACCGCCATGAAGATCAGCATCTCGATTGCGCAGAATTCCCACCAAGGTGTGGCCATCGACGTGTTCGGCAAAGAAGTTGAACGGCGCACCGCCGGCCGCTACAAGGTGCAGAGCTTTTACTCCGGCTCCTTGGGCGGCGAGCGCGAGTCCATCGAAGCCGTGCAACTGGGTACGCAAGAGCTGACCTTCAGCTCCACCGGCCCGGTGCCCAACTTCGTGCCCGAAGCGCGCATCCTCGACATTCCTTTCCTGTTCCGCGACAAGGCCCATGCCCGCGCCGTGCTCGACGGCCCGATCGGCCAGGAAATGCTGACCAAGTTTGAATCCAAAGGCTTCAAGGCCCTGGCTTGGGGTGAAAACGGCGTGCGCCACATGACCAACAGCAAGCGGGCCGTCAACAGCCCTGACGACCTGAAGGGCCTGAAGATGCGCACGATGGAGAACCCCGTGCACGTGGCGGCCTACAAGGGCTTTGGCATCGTCACCACGCCGATGGCCTTTCCCGAAGTTTTCACGGCCTTGCAGCAGGGCACGGTTGACGGGCAAGAGAACCCGCTCAGCGTGATCATGGCGGCCAAGTTCGACCAGGTGCAAAAGCACCTGTCCTTGACCGGCCACGTTTATTCGCCCGGCATCTTCCTGATGAGCAAGGCGGCCTACGACAAGCTGTCGGCTGCCGATCAGCAGGCCTTCCTGGAAGCCGCCCGTGAAGGCGTCAAGGCCAACCGCGCCCGCGTGGACGAGGACGACGCCAAGGGCGTGGCCGAACTGCGCAGCCGCGGCATGCAGGTGATCGAAAACGTTGACAAAGGCCGCTTCGTGTCCCAGCTGGCACCGGTGAATGCCGAGTTCGAAAAGCAGTTTGGCAAGGCCAACATCGACCGCATCCGCAACTTCAAGTAAGCCCTGCGTTTGCCGGCCCGCATGAAACAAGCCTTCCTGTCCTTCGAGCGGGCCAGCACCGCCACCGCCACCGCGCTGGCCTGCGCGATGTTGGTGGCGGCTGCCGCCATGGGCGTCTTTCAGATCTTCACGCGTTTCGTCATCGAGAGTCCGGCTGAATGGACCGAGGTGCTGATTCGCTTCAGCCTGATCTGGATGGTCTTCCTGGGCATCCCGGCGGCCTTTCGCCAGGGCGCGATGGTCAGCGTGGACGTGCTCTACCGCTGGAGCCCACCGCGCATCCGGCGCTTGCTGGACATCGTGGTGGCCGCTTCGGCGCTGCTGCTGATCGGCGTCATCATCTGGTGGGGCTGGGACTACGCCAACCGCGGCAAGGTGCAGAGCATGATCGGCCTGGAAGGCGTGTCGATGTTCTGGGCCTACCTGGCCATGCCGGTGGGCGGGCTCTTCGCCGTGATCAGCATCATCGGCAACGCGCTGGATCCGCAGCGGCTTGAACTGGAGACCGCGCTGTGAGCACCGTCATGCTGTTGACCATGGTGCTGTGTTTTGCACTGACCATTTCGGTGGCGGTGTCGATCGGCTTGGCCGCGTTGCTGGGCATCCAGATCGGCAACCTGAACATGCTGATTTCGGTGAAGGAGATGTTCAGTTCGATCAACAAGTTTCCGCTGGCCGCCATTCCGTTTTTCATCCTGGCAGGCAACCTGATGGAAACCGGCGGCATCTCGCGCCGCCTGGTTGAATTCGCCAAGAGCCTGGTCGGCGGTGTGCAGGGTGGCCTGCCGATGACCTGCGTGTTGACTTGCATGATCTTTGCGGCGGTTTCGGGATCTTCGGTGGCCACCACGTTTGCCATCGGCGCCATCCTGATCCCGGCGCTCATCAAGCATGGCTACCCCACCACCTGGGCGGCAGCCTTGCAGGCCACCAGTGCCGAGCTGGGTGTGATCATTCCGCCGTCGATACCGATGATCTTGTATGGCGTCAGCGCCGAAGTGTCGATTGGCGAGCTCTTCATTGCCGGCTTCGGGCCGGGCTTGTTCATTGGCTTTTCGTTGATGCTGTTTGTCTGGGTCTATTGCCGCATCAAGGGCTGGGGCAAGGACGATGGCGACGGCCGCCTGAGTGTCGGCGCAGGCACCGTGCAGGCCGGCTGGGCGCTGCTGATGCCGGTCATCATCCTGGGCGGCATCTACGGCGGCATCTTCACCCCCACCGAGGCTTCGGCAGTGGCGGTGCTGTATGCCTTGCTGGTGGGCATGTTCGTGTACCGCGAAATCAACCTGCGCGACCTGTACACCATCGTGCGCAAGTCGGTGATGTCCAGCGCGGTCATCATGTTCATCATCGCCAACGCCGGTCTCTTCGCCTTTTTGCTGACACGTGCTGGCGTGCCCGATGCCATCGGCCAGTGGCTGCAGGCCGTGCTGCAGTCGCCGGCCTTCTTCTTGCTGGGTGTGAACCTGGCTTTGTTCGTGATTGGCATGTTCATCGAGACCAGTGCGGCCATCATCGTGCTGGCGCCCATCCTGGCACCGGTGGCGGTGCACTTCGGCATCGACCCGGTCCACTTCGGTTTGGTGATGGTGGTCAACCTGGCGCTGGGCATGATCACGCCGCCCTTTGGCGTCAACCTGTTTGCGGCCTGCACCGTGGCGCGCATATCGCTGGACCGCATCATTCGCGACCTGTTGCCCTTTGTGGCGGTGGTCTTTGCCTGCCTGATGGTGGTGACCTACGTGCCGGCCTTGTCGCTGACCTTGCGCGACTTGGTCTACAAGTAAAGCTGGGCCGCACATGAGCCGCATCCTGCTGGGCTGCATCGCCGACGACTTCACCGGCGCCACCGACCTGGCCAACAACCTGGTGCGCGCCGGCATGCGGGTGGTGCAGACCATCGGGGTGCCGGCTGGCGCGCTTGACGTTGGTGTCGACGCGGGTGTCTCCAATGATGTCGACGCGGTGGTGGTGGCGCTGAAGTCGCGCACCATTGCCGCCACCGACGCGGTGGCCCAGTCGCTGGCGGCGTTGTCGTGGCTGCAGTCCTGTGATGCACAGCAGGTGTACTTCAAGGTCTGTTCCACCTTTGACAGCACGGCGCACGGCAACATCGGCCCGGTGACTGAAGCGCTGATGGACGCCTTGGGTGCCGACTTCTGCATCGCCACGCCCGCCTTCCCTGACAACGGCCGCACGGTCTTCAAGGGCCATCTGTTTGTGGGCGACGTTTTGCTCAGCGACAGCGGCATGCGCGACCACCCGCTCACGCCGATGACCGACGCCAACCTGGTGCGTGTGCTGCAGGCGCAAAGCCGGCGCCGGGTGGGCTTGGTGGACCACCGCACCGTGGCCGCCGGCGTCGACGCCATTCGCCAGCGCATGCAGGCGTTGAAAGCCGAAGGCATGCAACTGGCGATTGCCGATGCGGTGAGCAACCACGACCTGATGCTGCTGGGCCAGGCGCTGGCAGGTGAACGCTTGGTCACGGCCGGCTCGGGCGTGGCGATCGGGCTGCCGCAGAACTTCGGCATCAGCCCCAGCGCGGGTGCCAGCCAGCTGCCGCCCGCGCAGGGCCGGTGCGCGGTGGTCTCGGGCAGTTGCTCGCAGGCCACCAACCGCCAGGTTGCCCACTTCGTGCAATCCGGCGGGGCAGCATTGCTCATGGATGCCTTGCGCGTCGCCGGCGGCGCGCCGGTGGTGGCTGAAGCGCTGGAATGGACATTTCAACAGCTGGCCAGCCAACCCGGCCGCCCGCTGCTGATTTACAGCACGGCCGATCCCGCTGCGGTGAAAGCCGTGCAGCTGGCGCTGGGCGCTGACAAGGCGGGCGCGCTGCTCGAAGACACCCTGGCCGCCGTTGCCAAGGGGCTGGTGCAACAGCAGGGCGTGCAGCAGTTGGTGGTGGCCGGTGGTGAGACCTCGGGCGCCTGCGTGCAGGCCTTGGGCGTCACGCAGTTGCAAATCGGCCCGCAGATCGACCCTGGCGTGCCCTGGTGCCACGCCACGTCGCCAGGTGCTGGCCCGGGCGGTCTTCACCTGGCCTTGAAGTCGGGCAACTTCGGCAGCGACGACTTTTTCAGCAAGGCCTTTGTGCAGTTGGCCCGGTCCACCTGACGGCCACCCGTTGACCATGGGACCCGCATGACCGAAAGCCAGTTTCGAGAGTCCATCTGCCGTGTCGGCAAGAGCTTGTTTGAGCGCGGCTATGTGCACGCCACAGCGGGCAACATCAGTGTGCGGCTGGAAGGCGGCTTCCTGATCACACCCACCGACGCCTGTCTGGGTTTCCTGGACCCCGCCCGCTTGGCCCGCATCGACGCCAGCGGTCGGCAGGTCAGCGGCGACCGGGCCAGCAAGACCCTGGTGCTGCACCAGCGCATTTACGCTGCGGCCTGCGCCTTTGACGCGGACACACGCTGCGTCATCCACACCCACAGCACACACTGTGTGGCCCTGAGCCTGGGCAGTCACGACGAAGAGCTGCTGCCCGCGTTGACCCCTTACTTCGTGATGAAGGTCGGCCACGTGCCGCTGATGCCGTATCACCGACCGGGTGCGCCCGAAGCGGCCGCCGCCGTGGCCGACACGATCACGCGCTACGGTCAGCGCGGTACGCCGCTGCGCGCCGTGATGCTGCGGCGCCTGGGCCCCAACGTCTGGCACGACAGCCCTGAGAGTGCCATGGCCACGCTGGAGGAGCTGGAAGAAACCGCGCGGCTGCGTTTGCTGCGTCCTGCAACCCCCGCCTTGATGAATGAGCAGATCGAAGAACTGCGCCAGACCTTTGGTGCGCGCTGGTAGCCCGCAGACTTTCAAATCGAGAAAACGCCATGCCCCGCTTTGCCGCCAACCTGTCGATGCTCTACACCGAAGTGCCCTTCCTGGACCGCTTTGCAGCGGCTGCGGCGGATGGCTTCCAGTTCGTGGAGTACCTGTTCCCTTATGCCTGGCCGGCCGAACAGCTGGCCGATCTGCTGGCCCGCAACGGCCTGCAGCAGGTCCTGTTCAACGCGCCACCGGGTGGTGGTAACCAGCCGGCCGCCATTGACGCGGCCTGGGCTGCCGGCATGCGTGGCACCGCCTGTCTGCCAGGCCACGAGGCCGAGTTCCAAGCCGGTGTGACGCTGGCCTTGCACTATGCGCGCCAACTGCAGTGCCGGCGCGTGCACCTGATGGCGGGTTTGGTGCCGGCTGGCTTGTCGCGCGACGTCGCCCACGCCACCTATGTGGCCAATCTGCGCTGGGCGGCGGCGCAGGCCGCCACGCAGGGTGTGGACCTGCTGATCGAGCCCATCAACACGCGCGACATGCCGGGGTTCTTTCTGAACTACCAGGCCCAGGCGCACGCGGTGCGAGCCGAGGTGGGCGCGTCCAACCTGTTCGTGCAGATGGACCTGTACCACTGCCAGATCATGGAAGGCGACCTGGCGGCCAAGCTGCGCCAGTACCTGCCGGCCGGTGGTGTCGGACACATTCAGATTGCCGGCGTTCCCGAGCGCCACGAACCCGATGTGGGCGAGATCAACCATGCCTACCTCTTCAAGGTCTTGGACGACGTGGCTGCAGCCTGCGGTTGGGACGGTTTTGTAGGCTGCGAGTACCGCCCTGCGCGTGGCGCGGCAAAGGGCGCCACGTCATCGGGCCTGGGTTGGCTGAAAGGCCTTCCCGCCGCTGCACAGCACGGTTAGACCGCGGGCCTTGGCCACCTGAATGCTCGATTTCCCGGCGCCGATGCGGCGCGCGGCCTGGCTTGCCCTGAGCCGCTGAAGCCGGGCCAGTTTCAAACCCGGGACGTCGCGGCCCCAGCGTTGCTGCGCAGCCACTCCAGCAGCCGCGGGGCGATTTGCTGGAGCGGCAGCACTTCATGCGCTGCGCCGTGCGCGATGGCTTCGCGTGGCATGCCAAAAACAACGCAGCTCTTTTCGTCTTGCGCCACGTTCCAGCTGCCGGCGTCGCGCATCGCGCGCATGGCTTTGGCGCCATCGGCGCCCATGCCGGTGAGCATCACGCCCAGCGCGTTGCGCCCGACCACGCGGGCGGCGCTTTCAAACAGCACCTCCACGCTGGGTTTGTGGCGGTTGACGGGTTCGCCGTTCTGCACCCGGGCCACGTAGTTGGCGCCGGACCGGCCCACGCTCAGGTGCAGGCCACCTGGGGCAATGTAGGCATGGCCGGGTAAGACGCGCTCGCCGTCCACCGCTTCGGCCACCTGCAGGCGGCACAGGCTGTTCAAGCGCGCGGCGTAGCTCTTGGTAAAGCCAGGCGGCATGTGTTGGGTGATCAACACCGCCGGGCAGTCGGACGGCAGGTTGACCAGCACTTCGCGGGTGGCTTCGGTGCCGCCGGTGCTGGCGCCAATGAAAATCAGTTTTTCGGTCGACAGCAGGCCCAGCGTGGCCGGGGCTGCAGCCTCGGCAGATCCAGCACCGCTGGAGCCGGCAGACGCCAAACCGCGGTGGTTCAGGCCCGGCGCAGCGGCGGGGGCTTTGCTCAGACGACGCACTTGGGCGCGGGCTGCCGTGCGCACCTTTTCGGTGATGTCGTCACCCAGCTGGCGCAACCCGTCGGCCACACCGATCTTGGGTTTGCTGACAAAGTCCACCGCACCCAGTTCCAAGGCCTTGAGCGTGACTTCGGCACCGCGCTCGGTCAAGGTCGAAACCATCACCACCGGCATCGGACGCAAGCGCATCAGGCGTTCCAGGAAGTCCAGCCCGTCCATGCGGGGCATCTCGATGTCCAGCGTGATGACGTCGGGGTTCAGCTTGCGAATCATGTCGCGTGCCAGCAGCGGGTCGGCGGCGGCGCCGACGCAGCACATGTCGGGTTGGCGGTCGATGATCTGTGCCAGCAGACCCCGCACCAGCGCTGAGTCGTCCACCACCACCACACGAATTTTGTTGCTCATGAAGGCCGCTGAAATGTGAGGTTAGAACAGGTCGACGGAGCCGCCACCGGCAGTTGCTGGCGCGGCGCGGTGGGCCGCAGCGCGCTCTTGCGCCGCCAACGCTTCGGTGTTGGCGCTGGCCAGGCGTTTGACCATGGCCTTGCCGCTGGCCGGCAGGAAGCACACCTTGCGCGGGTAGATGTCCAGCACGTCCTTGCTGACCACGTTGATGCGTTCGGTGCGCAGGTAGTCCAGCACGAAGTGGGTGTTGCGCTCACCGACGTTGATGGTGTTCATGCCACTGACCACGGCGCCACCGCCAAAGACCTTGGCTTCAAGGGTGGCCCGGGTGGCGCCGCGTTTGACCAGTTCACCAATCAAGAGGTCCATCGCAAAACTGCCATAGCGCCCGCTGTCGCTGGCTCCGCAGCCATCGGGAAGCAGGAAGTGGTTCATGCCACCGACGCGCCTTTCGCGATCCCACAGGCAAGCGGCGATGCACGAACCCAGGGTGGTCATGATCAGGATGTCTTCGTCATGGACAAAAAACTCGCCTGGCAGCACTTTGACGGCGTCGTTACGAAAGTGGGTGTCGTGGAAGAAGAACGAGGCCTCGCCGGGCTTGCGGGCCTGGGCTCTGAGTCTTTCCAGCCTTCCAGCGGCAACGCGAACCGGCGCAACGCCAGGGCTGGTGGTGGTGTGAAGGGCAGGCATCACGGGTTTGATCGGTGCAGCGTCGTTGGGGTTGAAATGCTCAGACCCGTTCGTAGATGGTCTTGCCCCGCAACCTGAAGAGGTCGCGCGACTCGCTGAAATTTTCAGAGTGCCCCACATAGAGCAAGGCGCCGGGTTTCATGGCGGCGTGGGTTCGCTCCAGCACGCGGCGCTGGGTGGCCTGGTCGAAATAGATCATCACGTTGCGGCAGAACACCAGATCGAAAGGTTCACCCAGACTCGACCAGTTGGCGTTCATCAGGTTGAAGGTTCGAAATTCGATCAGCCGGGCCAACTCGGGCCCGACCCGGATCTGCCCCTCGTTGGCGCCCGTGCCGCGCATGAAGTGGCGTTTCAAGCGCTCGGGGCTGAGCCCGCGGGCGTCAGCGCCGTAGACCCCGCGTTGCGCCGTGGCCAGAACTTTGGTGTCGACGTCGCTGCAGATCAAGCTGACTTGAGCCGAGGCGCCCAGCGCCTCGACCACCGTCATGGCCAGCGAGTAGGGTTCCTCGCCCGTGCTGGCCGCGTTGCACCACAGCCGCAGCGGGCGCGAGGCGCGTGCCCGCAGGTCATTCAGCAGTGCGTGGAAATGGTGCTCTTCGCGAAAGAACGAGGTCAGGTTGGTTGTCAGGCAGTTGACAAATTCTTGCCACTCTTGCTCGGCCTGGGGCCCGCGGGCTGCCTCCAGCTCGTTGAGGTAACTGCCAAAGCTGCTGCTGCCGGTTTCGCGCAGGCGGCGCGACAGCCGGCTGTAGACCATGGCTTGTTTGCCTGCATGCAGGCTGATGCCGGCGCGCTGGTAGATGAGCCGACGGATGCGCTCGAAATCGGCGGGCAGCAGCGCGTATTCCTGCTCGGCCGCTGGGCCGCCGGCAGCTGAAACGTGTGTAACGGGTCCGGACATGGTGCTTGGGGGGCTGGCGAGGTTTGCGCCCGTTCCTGCCGGTGTGGGCCAGGGCAGTGTGCGCTGTCGCCCCGCCTCCTGAAGCTGTGAACTGGCCGCCAGCCGCAGGCCAGTTCCGATCGTTCGACCTGTGGCGCGCTGCTAGACTGCCCGGTACCGCTGTTCATCGATGGCCCACTGCCATCGCAACCCCTTGGAACGACCCAAGCCCACCCGCAAGGCCGCTGCACCAGCGCTGCAGTTCGAGCGCGCCTTGCAGGTCCTGGCGCAATCGGGGCACCCGGTGCCGCAGGGCGATGTGGGCAGCCTGCCCTGGCAGCAGTCGCTGATCGACGCGCTGGTGGAATTGTCCAGCCGCGATGCGCTGACGGGCTTGGCCAACCGGCGCGCCTTCGAGGTGGCGGTGAGCCGCGAGGTCGACCGTGTCGCCCGCAGCGGCGAACCGGCCTTGCTGCTGACGCTGGACATCGACCACTTCAAGCGCGTCAACGACAGCCACGGCCACGCGGCCGGTGACCAGGTCATTCGGGCGGTGGCCGCTGCTTTGCTGGACTGTGTGCGCCCGATGGACCTGGTGGCCCGCATTGGCGGCGAGGAATTCGCCATCATCCTGCCCAACTGCGCCAGCACGTTTGGCGAAACGGTGGCCGAGCGGGTGCGCCGGCGCGTCGAACGCATGCCCGTCGTTTTGTTCCCCAGTGGCTTGGAACTCAGCGTGACGATCAGCGTCGGTGGCGCCTTCGCGCCGCAGTGGGTGCGCTCCACACCGGCGCTTTGGCAGGAGCGGGCGGACCAGCAGCTTTACCTGGCCAAAGCCCAGGGCCGCAACCTGGTGCGGCTGGAGCCCACGGCCGTGTCGGTGGTCAGCAACGAAGAAAAACGTCTGCTGTTTGACAGCTTTCAGATCCAGGACCACGAATGAGCGCCCCTGATTCACGCCCGCCCGCAGCCTCGGCGCCCGGTCACATCGTGGCCGTCACCAGCGGCAAAGGCGGTGTGGGCAAGACTTTTGTTTCGGCCAACCTGGCGGCAGCTTTGGCGCGCGCCGGGCGCAAGGTGCTGGTGCTGGACGCCGACCTGGGCCTGGCCAATCTGGACGTGGTGTTGAACCTGTTCCCCAAGATCACCCTGCACGACGTGTTCACCGGCAAAAGCACACTGGCCGACGCGATCCTGCCGGCGCCAGGCGGCTTTCACGTCTTGCTGGCGGGTTCGGGCATGGTCGAGTACTCGCGCATGACGCCCGAAGTGCGCGACCAGTTGCAAGAGGTCATCGACCAGGTGGCGCCCAAGTTCGACCATGTCCTGTTGGACACCGGTGCCGGCATTTCCGACGTGGTGCTCTACACGGTGTCGCTGGCCGGCGACGTTTTGCTGGTCGTGACGCCCGAGCCCACGTCGATGACCGATGCCTACGCCACCATCAAGGTGTTGGCCACCACCCAAGGCCGGCGCAAGATCCACCTGCTGATCAACCAGACCCGCAAGTCCGGCGAAGGTCGCGGGGTGCGCCAGCAGCTGCAGCAGGTGGTGGATCGTTTTGTCAACCCCGCGTTGGACTCGCCGGTGCGGCTGGAGTTGCTGGGTGAAGTGCCCTCCGATCCTGCGGTGCGTGAATGTGTGCAGCGCCGCCAGTTGCTGATGGCGTCACTGCCCGGTACCCCGGCGGCCATGGCGCTGGTCAATGCCGCGACCAAGCTGCTCGACGGCTGAGCCTGTGAGCCTTGACGACACGGTAACGCCGTTCGAGCGGCTGGGTGGAGAAGCGGCGGTGCGCCAATTGGTGGACCGCTTCTACGACCTGATGGACCTGGAGGGCGCCTTTGCCAATGTCCGTGCGTTGCACCCGACCGAACTGAGCGGCTCGCGCGACAAGCTGTTCTGGTTCCTGTGTGGTTGGCTGGGCGGCCCGCCGCTCTACACCGACCGCTTTGGTCATCCGATGCTGCGCGCACGGCATCTGCCCTACGCCATTGGCATCAAGGAGCGCGACCAGTGGATGGCCTGCATGATGTCGGCCATGCAAGAACAGGCCGTCGAGCCTGAATTGGCGCAGCGCCTGACCGAGTCTTTTTTTGGCACCGCGGATTGGATGCGCAACCAGGGTGGCTGAGCGCAAGCTGGTGCCAGGCAGAATGCCCATCGATCGAAACGTTTGCCTGAATGGGTTACCCATGCCGTTGAGCCGCCATTCGCCGGCCCGCTATTCACCCACCCGCCACTCAGCCACCCGCCGGTTGGCAACGGTGCTGACCGCTGGCGCGCTGTCAGCCTGCATCGTGGTGCCGCAAGCGCGCGATGTTTACGACCCCGAATGCCAGACCACCACGCGGCAGGTGACGCTGGAGACCGCCTACATCGGGGGCTTTCACCACTGCGCTGGTGACGGCTGCGTGGCCATGCTGGCCGCGGCCGGCTTTGTCACGGCGGCTTCGGTGGTGGTTTCGGGCAGCATTGCGGTGGTCGGCAACGCGGTTTACTGGCTTGAACGTCGCGGGCGCTGCGTGCGGCCGCCAGACGCCGCCACGGCGGCACCTTCACTGGCCGCTTCAGCCCCGAAGTAAGACGATCAAGGCACCAGCGCCGCCCATCGGCGCGCTGGCCTGCGTGAACGCCAGCACCTGGTCTTTTTGCCCCAACCAGCGCTGCACCTTGGCCTTCAACACCGGTTCGCGACCCGGCGACCCGTGGCCTTTGCCGTGCACCACGCGCAAGCACCGCCAGCCACGGCGGGCGGCTTCACGCAGGAACTCGGCCAGCTGGTCACGCGCTTCGTCGCGCCGCATGCCGTGCAGGTCCAACTCGCCCTGTATGGCCCAGTGGCCACGGCGCAGCCGCAGCACCACTTCGGGCCCGACACCTTCGCGGTGGAAACTCAGGCCGTCGTCGGTGAGCAGAAGACTCTCGATGTCGACCTCGTCCGACATGGCTTCCTGCAACGCCGCCTGCTCGTCTTTCTGGCGCTGCAGCGGCAGCGGCTGGGGCGGGGTGGGCAAGACCAGGTGGCGCCCGTGCGCGGGCAGTGGCGTCACCGGCCCCACGCTGAAGGCGAAGACCTGGCGTTGGCGTTCTGCAGCCGCTTGCGCTGCCCGTTGGCGGGCCGTGGCTTCCCGCGCTGCGGCTTGCTGCTGGCGCAAGGTGTCGCGCACGCCGGCCAAGCCGGCCAAACCGGCCGTGCCCGGGTTCGCCTTGGGTTTGCTGCCCTTCACATCAGGCCCCGTTCGGCCAGTGAGACCACCTGGCCCTGGCCGACGATGATGTGGTCGAGCACGCGCACGTCGATCATCTGCAGCGCCGTCTTCAAAGTCTGGGTCAGGTATTCATCGGCGCGCGAAGGCTCGGCCAGCCCCGACGGGTGGTTGTGGGCCAGCACCACCGCCCCGGCGTTCAGGCTGAGGGCGCGGCGCACCACCTCGCGTGGGTAGACGCTGGTCTGGGTCAGCGTGCCGTGGAACATCTCTTCCAGACCCAGCAGGCGATGCTGACCATCCAAAAACAGCACCGCAAAGACTTCTTGCGGGCGGTTTCCCAGCGCCAGGCCCAGGTAGTCCTTGACGCCGGTGGGGCTGTCGAAGACGGGCGCGACCGCCAGCTGCTGGGCCAGCGCACGGCGGGCGATTTCCATCACCGCCAGCAACTCGGCCTGCTTGGCCGGCCCCAGCCCCTTGGTCGACTTGAGTTTGGCCGGTTCGACGTTGAGCAGCCCGGCAAAGCCCCCAAACCCTTCCAACACCTGCTGTGCAAGAACCATCACGCCGTTGCCCTTGTACCCGGTGCGCAGCAGCAAGGCCAGCAGCTCGCTGTCGGTCAAGGCCGACGCGCCACGTGCCAACAGCTTTTCGCGCGGGCGTTGGTCGGCGGGCAGGTCTCTCATGGGCTGGGGCATGGGTCGGTAGAATCAGGGTCAGTCTATTCCAGGGCCTGCACGCGTGATGTCGCGCCTTGGAGTGCCCCCAAAAGGCCGAGCGCGGCCAGCCCCAGAGGTAGCCCCTGACCGTGAGCCATGTTCACCCCGGATCGTTCTTGACCCTGCATTACCGCCTGTCCGGACCGGACGGTGCGGACGTGGTCAACACCTTTGCCGACAAGCCCGCCACGCTGTCGCTGGGCACAGGGCAGTTGTCGCCGGCCATCGAGCAGCAGCTGATTGGGCTGGCCGAAGGCGCCCACGAATCGTTTGACCTTCCCGCGGGCGCAGCCTTTGGCTCGCGCAACCCCGACATGCTGCAGCGGGTCAAGCTCAGTCTGCTGCGCGAGTTGGGCGACCCCGACGCCGAATACGGCGTGGGCGACGTGGTGCAGTTCCCCACCCCAGACGGGCAAGGCAGCTACGCCGGCCTGGTGCGTGAATGTGGCTCCGACTGGCTGCTGTTTGACTTCAACCACCCCTTGGCGGGCCAGCCTGTGCGGTTCGAAGTCAAACTGTTGGGGGTGCTCTAGCCATGGCCATCGAAGAAGTCCTGTTGGCCGAGCCGCGCGGGTTCTGCGCCGGCGTGGACCGCGCCATTGAAATCGTCGAGCGGGCCCTGAAGCGTTTTGGTTCGCCGATCTATGTGCGCCATGAGATCGTGCACAACACCTATGTGGTCAACGACCTCAAGGCCAAGGGTGCCATCTTCATCGAAGATCTCGCCGATGTGCCGCCCGGTGCGACGCTGGTGTTCAGTGCCCACGGCGTCAGCCAGGCGGTGCGCAAGGAAGCGGATGCGCGTGGCTTCCAGGTCTTTGACGCCACCTGCCCGTTGGTCACCAAGGTGCACGTCGAGGTGGCCAAGCTGGCCAAGGAAGGCTACGAGTTCGTGATGATCGGCCACAAGGGCCACCCCGAGGTGGAAGGCACCATGGGCCAGTTGACCGAAGGCATCTACCTGGTCGAAGACGTGCCCGATGTGCAGCATGTGCGCCCGCGCGGCAACAAGCTGGCGGTGGTCACGCAGACCACGCTGAGCGTCGACGACGCGGCGGCCATTCTCGGTGAAGTCAAGCGCCGGTTTCCGCATGTGCGCGAGCCCAAGAAACAAGACATCTGCTACGCCACCCAGAACCGGCAGGACGCCATCAAGGTGATGGCGCCTGGCGTGGATGTGGTCATCGTGGTGGGCAGCCCGACCAGCAGCAACAGCAACCGCCTGCGCGAACTGGCGCAGCGCCTGGGCACCGACGCCTACATGGTCGAAGGCGCGCAAGACCTGCTTCCCGAGTGGTTTGAGGGGCGTACCCGGGTCGGCTTGACCGCCGGGGCGTCGGCGCCCGACGTGCTGGTGCAGGCCGTCATCGCCCGCTTGCGCGACCTGGGCGCGGTCAGCATCCGCAAGATGGACGGCGTGGTGGAAGATGTGCACTTTCCGCTGCCCAAAGGGCTCGGCGACCGCAGCATGGCGACGTTGTCTGCGCAGTCCTCTTCCTCCCGATCTTGACGCTGGCCGTTCTTCACCCACCACTCATGAAGACGGCGCTGCACAGGCGCCGTTTGCACGTCACCCGAATCCAGCGAGAGAACCACCATGATCGACATCAACCTGCTGCGCCGCGACCTCGACAGCGTGGTCGCCCAACTGCAGCGCCGCAAGAACCCGCAACCCTTTCTGGACGTGCCGCGTTACAGCGCTTTGGAAGCTGAACGCAAGCAGATCCAGACCACCACCGAGCAGCTGCAGGCCCAGCGCAATGCCAGCAGCAAGCGCATCGGCCAGATGAAGGGCAAGGGCGAAGACACCGCGCAGCTGATGGCCGAAGTCAGTGGCATGGCCGAGCAGATGAAGGCCGGCAGCGAGCGCCTGGACCAGATCCAGGCCGAGTTGCAGCAGATGCTGATGAGCATTCCCAACCTGCCGCATGCCAGCGTGCCCGACGGCGCCGACGAAACCGCCAACGTGGAGGTGCGCCGCTGGGGCAGCCCGGGCACCTTTGCCACCGCGCCCAAAGATCACGTGGACCTGGGTGCGGCACTGGGCATGGAGTTCGACACCGGCGCGCTGCTGGCCGGCAGCCGCTTCACCTTCTTGCGCGGCCCCATGGCGCGCCTGCACCGGGCTTTGGCGCAGTTGATGCTGGACACCCACACCCAGGCTCACGGCTACACCGAGTGCTACACGCCCTACATCGTCAACCGCGAAATCCTGGAAGGCACCGGGCAGCTGCCCAAGTTCAAGGAAGACATGTTCTGGGTCTACCGTGGCAGTGATGGCGATGGCGCCGAAGAGCAGGCCGAGCAGTACCTGATCAGCACCAGCGAGATCAGCCTGACCAACACCGTGCGCGAACGCATCCTGGACGCCACCCAACTGCCCATCAAGCTGACGGCCCACAGCCCCTGTTTTCGCAGCGAGGCGGGCAGTGGCGGGCGTGACACACGGGGCATGATCCGTCAGCACCAGTTCGACAAGGTCGAGATGGTGCAGGTGGTTCACCCGGATCACAGCGCCGCGGCTTTGGAAGACATGGTGGGGCACGCCGAAACCATCCTGCAAAAGCTGGAACTGCCTTACCGCGTGATGGCGCTGAGCACCGGCGACATGGGCTTCGGCGCCAGCCGGACCTACGACCTGGAGGTCTGGATACCGGCGCAAAACGCCTACCGCGAGATCAGCTCCTGCAGCAACTGCGACGCCTTCCAGGCCCGGCGCATGCAAGCGCGATTTCGCAACGCACAAGGCAAGCCTGAACTGGTGCACACGCTCAACGGCAGCGGCCTGGCGGTCGGCCGGGCCTTGGTGGCGGTGCTGGAAAACCACCAGCAACCCGACGGCAGCATTCGCCTGCCTTTGGCGCTGCGGGCCTACATGGGTGGCCAGGAAGTCATCCAGGCTTGATCCGCTAGAATCAGTGGCTTCGCTTCGCGCGAGACCACGCATCAAGACCCGGAGAGATGGCAGAGTGGTCGAATGCACCGGATTCGAAATCCGGCGTACTGGTTCTCCAGTACCGAGGGTTCGAATCCCTCTCTCTCCGCCAGGATACTCCCGCAACACCGAGCAGTATCGAGCAACGGAGTAGCAGTAAGGATTCGCCAAGTTGTTGATTTGACTGGCGTTTTTCTCTGCAACACACTCCACCTCGTGCACTGACGGTGCAACTCCGAGCAACAGCCTCCCGCCTCTTCCTGGCGGACGAGCTGGCGGACGGGAAGAGGAACGGGGAATGGTCACCAGCACGCGCAAACGCGCATCGACGAAGCTCCACCTGCTGACGGCGCGTCAGCTCCAACAGGCCGACGACGCGGACCACTCAGACGGTGGCGGGCTGCTGCTTCGAGTTCGTGGCGAGTCTGCCGCCTGGGTCTTTCGCTACACCTCACCGGCTGGCCGGCGCCGTGAGATGGGGCTCGGGGTTTGCCACCGCGGCAGCGTTGCCCAAGCCGGCGAGTCCCTGACCAGCGCCCGCCGCGCGGCCCACGATGCGCGCGACCTGCTGGCCCGCAACACCGACCCGCTGGATGCCCGCGAGAGCTGCCGAGCCGCCGCGCTTATCGCGGCTGGAGCGAAGAAGGCGGCCCAGTCCCGTGAGCGCTGGACCCTGGCCCGCTGCGCCCGCGACTTCCACGAGCGGGTGATCGAGCCGACGCGCACCGACAAGCACGCCGCCCAGTGGATTGCATCGCTGGAGAACCACATCGAGCCGGCGCTCTGGTGCAAGCCGATTGCCGACATCGACGCGCCAGAACTGCTGGCCGCCCTGCTTGCGATCAAGCCGCACGAGCGGGCACGCAACCTGTCGCATGCCGACCGCGTCGCGGAGACTGTCCAGCGTATCCGCCAGCGCCTCGATGCGGTGTTCGAGGATGCGATCTTCCACAAGCGGTGCAGCTCCAACCCGGCCGCCGCGGTGCGCCGGAAGATGCGCGAGAGCGCGCCACGCAAGGACGCCGGCCAGTTCGTCGCCTTGCCGTACAAGGAAGCGCCCGCATTCATGGCCAAGTTGCGCGCGATGCCAGGCACTGCCGCACGAAGCCTGGAGTTCGCGGTTCTGACAGCTGCGCGCACGAGCGAGGTGCTGGACGCGACCTGGCAGGAGATCGACCTTGAGGCCGCGACTTGGCTGGTGCCTGCCGAGAGAATGAAGGCCAGCGGCAAGGAACGAGCCGAGCCGCACCTTGTGCACCTGTCCGCCCGCGCGCTGCTGGTGCTGGAGGCCCAGACCGGCCAGGATCCGCAGCTTGTGTTCCCGTCCGTTGTGCGAAAGGGCAAGGCTCAGTCGAATATGGTCATGCTGGCAGTGCTGGACCGCCTGGGCGAGCGCCAACGAACCACTGTGCACGGCCTGTGCCGCGCCACCTTCTCGACCTGGGCCTATGAAACGGCAGCGGCGCGCGGTGACGTGATCGAGGCCTGTCTCGCACACCGCGAGGCCGACAAGGTCAAGGCCGCTTACAACCGCGCGCAGTTCAGCGAAGAGCGCCGCGCGCTTCTAGGGGCCTGGGCGGACTACTTGGCACGCAACGCTGCGCAGGTGATAGCTTTCGAGCGCGCCGCATGAGGTAAGACCGGCGCCGCAACGGCCTTGCGGCAAAGCGGCCGGATCGGGTGAGTCACCACCCGGCCCGGCCTGACCAGAACGTGCAACCCTGAAAGGAACCGCACATCATGGCTACCGACATTCTCAACCCCAAGCCGCTCGACTACCTCGGGCATCCGTGCCTGCTGTCGCCCATCATCGAGCAGCACGAAGAGTCCATCCGCAGGGCGCAGGCCATGCAGCCCCGCGAAGTGCGCCGGCAAATCGGCATCCTGCTGCGGGAGTATCTCGACGCTGTCGACGATGGGTATGCGGCTCTGGAGCTGGCCCACGACGCCCTGGATGCGACCGGCAACGCTGAGAAGCCCGCAGCAGTTGTCGGCATGGTGCTGCGCAACCAAGTGCCCAACGGTCTGAAGCTCTTCGAAGCCGTGGGCTACTTGCTGGCCGTGCTGGAGGCCGACAAGTCCGGGCCCATGGGCGTGCAGGTGGCCGGCCATGCGTGAGCGACTTCAGCCTCACCCGACGCATGCGGGTGTCTCCTGGCGGCGCGGCGAGTGCCTGCCGTGGCTGCCTGTCCGCGTCGACATCTACCGCGGCGATGCTGCGGCGCTGGTGGCCGCGAGTTTGGCCGATCCTGCCCACCTGCCGGGCGCGCCGGGCATGAATGTGGGGATGGTGCGCGTGCTTCCGGACGGCCGCCCGCTGAATGGCAGGAACCATCGCGGGGAGGATCGCGGACGGGCCTACGCGGCCGGCGCGCGGCGCATCATCGCTATGGGGGTCGGCCGTTTCGAAGTCGAGCTCCGCGTGGCTGCCGAAGTCGCCACGCCGGCGATGGTCGACGAGCAGCGCGGCCAGCTGCGCCCGCTGTTGCGCTTGGTGGCAGGGCAGTGCACATCGGCACAGGCGGCACATGGCCAGCGCCCCGCGCTGCAGTTGCTCAAGGGCGGCCAGTGCTGACGCTGCCCAACTGGGAGGACTGGCTGGCGCGCGAGAGCGTGAGCCTGGACGAAGCCGCCGCGCTCACGCTCAATCTGGCGCCTGACTTGGTGCGCACAGTCACGTTGAAAGACAAGAGCGTGCCCACGCGCGAAGAGTACGAAGCGGGTATGGCCGCGCTTCTCCGGGTACAGAGTGGCGAGGCTGCCTCGTTGGCGCCCGCCGTGGCAGAAGGTCGAGTTAGCTGGGAAGGCCCAACACTCACCAACGAGGACGGCCGCGCCAGGCTTCAAGTCCTGCGCGAGTGCTTTGACAATGGTTCACCGCTTCTGCCGCCCGTGGCCACGCCAGCCAAGCCCGGCCACAGTCCAGAGCGCCGCGTCCGCCTCGTGGATGTCGCGCGCTTTGGCCGCTCGCAACGCTGGACGATGCCGCAGCCGCTGACGTCCATTGGCGGCGCTGAAGGCGCCGACTCCGTGCCCGCCACCGGCCAAGCGCACCCGGGGGACGAAGTAAAGCTGAAGGCGTTGAAGGAGGAACTTGGTGCGCGCTGGCGGACGATGCAGAGCGACTTGGACGACGCGGCGACCAACGGACTGGCCAGCGCCCGCGTCAGGCATGGCTGGTACTCCCGCGCTGGCGTGCTGGCCTGGCTTGCCGCGCGCAAAAAGCTTGAGCCGGAGTCCGCGCTTTCGGGCCTTCCAGTGAGGCGGCACCGCCCCCGCTAAGTTGCCGGACTTTTCCCGGCGTTTTCCGGCGTGTTTGCCGGCTGCGCGGGTTGCGTCAGACAGTCCGCTCCAACGCTGCGACTTGCAGCACTTTGGAGCAAGGACCATGAAAGATCGAGAGTTCGAATCCCTGCGCGGAGTCCCAACCCCGCAGCCCGCGGCCGTTTCCGGCCAAGCCCATCAGCCGTCCGCCGTCCCGTCCGCCAGCCGCCTGTGGAAGAAGGGCGACGTTGCCAAGTTCTTTGGCGTGAGCGAGCGGACCGTGCAGGACATGCGCGAAGCCGGCCGCCTGCCCGATCCCATCGTCATTGGCCCCCGTGCGATGCGCTGGATCCCTGATGAGTGCATCGAGGCCGCGCGCAAGATGGCCCGCGCCCGAATGCAGGAGGTGCCGCCCAACTTTCGCCGCACCGCCACCGGTAAGCCCAGCGGTGCGACCGCCGCTCTCGCCTGAGCCGCGCCATGTACGCCACCACAAAAAACAGCGCCCCGACAGCCGAGGCCATCGGGGCACAAGCGACGACAGGTGCAAGCCTCGTCAACGTCACAACCGCTGCGGATGCTACGGATCGCCACGCGCTGCCGACCATCAGCGCGACCACCACCCCAAGCGAAGGAACGGCACCATGGCCCAGCCACCAACCGCAGCTCAGTCTCGCGAACTCCTCCTCAACGGAGAACTCGTCACCCTTCGATTCGAGATCCAAATCGGCAGGCAACTCCCCTTCTCAGGGCCACTCGGCGAGCCTCTGCGGGTCGCTCGACTCTGCATCGGGCGTGACCACCTCGGAGCGTTCCTGCAGGTCTACGCACTCGAGGCCGAAGCTGCTGCTCAGCCCGACCAACATCCCGCGCTGTCCTGACGAGTCGAAGCGCGTCGCCACAGCTCGCGCGCAGCTGGCCCTGGCCGGCATCGAGCTGCACGAGTCCAGCGCCGACGATGGCCGCGCGGTGTTCTATGCCACACGTTGGGCCATGACGCGACCGCTGGCCGACCTGGCTGCTGTCGAGGCATTCGTTCGGCAAGTCCGTGGGCCGCGTGGTCCTGTGATCGCAACCCAGGAGGCAGGCCATGAATGAGGCTCTTGTCGGATCCCTGTTCTACGACATCAGCGTGGACGGCAGCAAAGCGATTCGCGAGGTGCGCGCCGTCGACACGCAGGCATCGAAGCTCGAAGCGACTTTCACCGCCGTAACCAGCGCCATCAAGCTCTATGCCGCGGCCCTGGCCGTCGTGAAGGCCACCGGCGTAGCCGATGAGATGCGCCAGCTCGCCGCGCGTGTGCAAGTCGCGGCCGGCAGCATCGAGAACGGCACCGCCGCCCTAGGTGCCCTACAGCGCATCGCAGCCCGCACCCAGACCGACCTTGCAGCAACGGCCGGTGTCTTCAACCGGCTCAATCAGTCCATCAGTCAGATGGGCGGCAACCAGAACGACACCCTGCAGATAACCGAACTGCTCGGCAAGGCCATCAAGGTGAGCGGCGCCAGCGGGACCGAGGCCGCCAGCGCTATGACGCAGTTCGGGCAAGCTCTTGGTTCTGGAAAGTTGGCGGGCGATGAGTTGCGCTCGCTGCTTGAAAACGCACCCTATCTCATGCAGCAGCTGGCCAAGGGCATCGGCGTGCCTGTTGGTGCCCTCAAGCAGATGGGCGAGGACGGAAAGCTCACAGCGGACGTTGTGACCGAGGCCCTTCGCAAAGCGGCAGGCGACATCGATGCAGACTTCAAGAAGCTGCCGCAGACCTTCGAGGCCGCTTTCGGCGCGGCAGGCGATCAGGCCAAGCGCGCAACCGAAGCACTCGACAACCTGACAGGCGGCAGCACCGCGCTTACCGGCGTCACGCGCGGACTGGGCGACGCCATCGGCATGCTGGCCGATCAGCTCACAGGCGCCACGACCGAGGCCGACAAGCTGGGCCGCAGTAAGACCATCGACACCTGGGCGGAAAACACCACGTTGGCGCTGAGCTACGTTGTCGACGCGGGTGAGTTTGTGGTCCGTGGCTTCCGGCAGATTGGGCTGGTGATCTATGAAACCGCGATGTCTGCGAAGGCCGCCGCGACTGGTGGCTTTCAGGAGGCGGGCGAGCGCCTGGCAGGCCTGAAGCAGCAGCTGCTGGAGATCGGAGGCGCGCAGTACGCTGGCGCCAAGATTCGGCAGCGCATCGAGGCCCTGGCCACTGGCGACGATGGAAGCAACCCGATGGACAGACGGGCCGCGAGTGCTGGTGCCGGCTCGAAGCTGAAGGGAGGGAAGGACAAGTTGAAGGACAAGCCAAAGGCCAAGTTCGATCAAGCGGCTTATCTTGCCGACCTGGCAGCCGAGACGGCCGACGGCCTGGAGAAGGTGGCCGCAGTCGAACGCAAGGAGCTGGCCAAGAATCAAGCCCTGCTCGAACAGGGCAAGATCAGCCGCAAGACCTTTGCTGAAGCTGTGACGCTCATCGAAGCGAACGCAACAAAGGACCGTCAGGACATTCAACGCGCAGCCGGCGAGGCGCGCCGCAAACAGATCGAGGACGACGGCGCGAAGGAGCTCGCCCTGGCCAAGCGCCAGGAGGAAGAGCGCAAGCGAGGTCAAGCCTTCGCAGACGACGCCATCGCCGCACGCGACCCCGTGGCGGCCCTGCAGCTCGAACTGCAGCGCAAGCTGGAGGCGAACGCTGCATTCGCCGCGCTCGATGCCGAGAATCAGCAGCGCTATGCCGATGCGGCGGTGGCACTGGCCGCCACCACGGCCGACAAGCTGGCCGCAATCCGCCAGCGCGAGGTCGATCAGCAGGCCGAGAACAGTGTCCGCTCTGTGGCGCTTGCCGGTGACATGGCCGGGCAGCTGTACCGCCTGCTTGAGAGTTCGGGCAGAGAGCGCACCGCGCTGGGCAAGACGTTGTTTCTGGCCAGTAAGGCGCTGGCCGTAGCTGAGATTCTGCTGAATACCGAAGTCGCTGCATCGAAGGCTGGCGCGCAGCTCGGCATCTACGGCATCCCCATGGCGACGCTGATCCGTGCGCAAGGCTACGCCAGCGCGGCCATCGTTGGCGGCATGGCGCTGGGGCAGGTTGCCGGAGGCCGACAGTACGGCGGGCCGGTGTCTGCAGACTCGCTGTACCGCGTCAACGAGGGCGGCAGGCCGGAGATGTTCACGGCGGCCAACGGGGCTCAATTTCTCATGCCGACCGCAGACGGCCGGGTCACGCCGGCTGGTGGCGGCTCTGGCGGCCAAGCGCCCACCATCATCATTCAGAATATGGGCACGCCGCAGCGCGTGGAGTCGCAGTCCTATGAGCGCGACTCCAATACGATGCAATTGGTCACGGCTGACATTGCCGACCAGATCAGCAGCCACCGCGGCCCCGTCTGGCAGGCCCTGCGCGGCTCAACCAACGTGACGGCGCGTCTGTGATGCTGTCGATCAATCGCACTGCGCCCCCATGCGCGCTGGAGAACCAATGGACGACCTACCCCCTATCGGCGCTGGCGAGTCTTTCGCCGTTCAGTTCAAAGAGGGCGAGAAGCAAACCTTGCTGTTCAAGGGGTTGCCAACGCGTTTGCGGCTGCGAATCGTCACCCCTGGTGGATCGATCATCGAAGCCCCTCTGGCACCCCATGCCGGCGTCGAGATCACCGGCGGTACCGACTGCGGGGACTTGCAGATCAGCGTCACGATTGAGCCGCCAGAAGGCGGGGAAGCAGGACTCCACCGGGTGGAGTAGCAGCCGAACGGAAAAGCACAGCCACGGTGGCGCTGCGGCCAGGCCAACCAGCACCGAGTGGCAGAGCGCGCCATGAGTTGGCCTGCAGTTGCATGGGCGATGGGCCAGAAGGCACCGAGCAGCCCGGCGAAGTTCGTGCTGGTCACTCTGGCCGACACCGCCAGCGCGGGTGACTGGCTGGCCTGGCCGAGCGTCGCTTACCTGAGCGAGACGACACAGCAGGACCGAAAAACGGTGCTGTCCAACCTGAAGAAGTTGGAGCTGGCGAGCCTCATCGCGGAGGCCGGGAGGACTGGCCGCACTGGCCAGGTAACGGTGTGGCGGCTGCCAGTTGTCACCCCGGGGAAGAGTCCCAAAAACGGCACTCTTTCAACTCCGCCAACAGTACCGGATTTCCTCGGGAACAGTACCGTTTTTCCCTTGAAAGAGTCCCAAAAACGGGACACGGAACCAGTCATTGAACCAATCATTGAACCGAAGAAGGGAGATCGCACCCTGGAGGCCGTCAAGCCTGCGGCTCGAAAGACAGCCGAGCTGACGTTCGCGGAATGGGTCGATGACTGCCGGTCCAGAGGCGAGCCGAGGTTCCAGGAATACGAACCGCTGGAGACGTGGATAGGCGCACAGAAGCTGCCGAGGGAATGGGTCGTGTTGTGGACGTTTGCCTTTGAAGCGAATCAGAGGGCCAGCGAGAACCCAAGGCGCCAGAAGGACTGGCGCGTGACTGTGATGCGGTATCTCAGAAACGGATGGGGCCCGAAGCTCTGGCGCCGGGATATGAAGAGCGGGTCCTGGGTGCTGACTGATGCGGGCGTGACTGCTGCACTCGACCACGACAGAGGGCATCTAATCGGCGGCAATGCAGACCCATTCGATGGCGTCCAGTGAGCAACCTTGGCCATACGACGGGCCCGCACTGGCTGCGAAGGAACGGCCCTCCGCCAAAGCACCACGGCCGGCGCCGTGTTCCGCCATGCCGGCCAGCAGCCAGCCACCCAGTCCCCCAGCAAGTTCACGCTCGGGCCCTGTTTGAGCAGGAGGAAAACAGACCATGACCGAAAGCAGGTTCAAGCCCGGCACCAGCGGCAACCCGAACGGGCGCCCGCCTGGCACGGGTGAAGTCGCAAAGCTGCGCGAGAGCGTGGCGCGCCATGTGCCGGCCATCGTGCGGGCGCTGGTCAAGCGCGCCAAGGAGGGCGACGCCGCCGCGGCTCGGCTGCTGCTGGAGCGCGTCATCCCGCCGATGAAGGCAGCCGAGCAGCCGCTCGATACGAAGATCCCGGCTGATGGCACGTTGGCCGAACGTGGGCGCAGGCTGCTGGACGCGGCAGGCCAAGGCGAGATCGGCCCCGGCCAGGCCGCTGCGATGCTGGGCGGTCTGGCGTCGCTGGCCAAGATCATCGAGACCGACGAACTGGCCGCGCGCATCGCGGCGCTGGAGGCCCGAAGGTAATGGCCAGCCTTAAGCACCGCGTCGACGCACTGGAGCAGGCACCACCGCAGGCTGTCGGGCAGATGCAGCGCGCGGCCGGGCCGGCGCCTGTGGTGCTGTACCGCGTGGGCGAACCGTTACCGCCACCGCCTGCCGGTGCCCACGACGCCGCGATCTACCTGCCCGACAACGGGCGCGACGCCCAACCGCTGGCCAGCCCATGATGAACGCCCACGAAATGCGGCGCCGCGTTGCCACGCTGGAGCGCGAAGCCAGCAGCACCACCGATCCGCACTTGGTGCTGCTCTTTGGCCCCGAGGGCCTGGCGCCGGCGCAGAAGGAGCAGAAACAGCGCGCCAGGGCCGCTGGGCAGCCCGTGTCCTACATCGAACTGGTGCCAGGCGTGCCGCTGCTCGCTTCCGTCCAGCTCTGACGCCACTGCGATGCAACCGCAAGCCGACAGCCAGCGCGCCGCGCTCGAACGCCTGCTGACTCTGGCAGGCGAGACCGAGGCCCGGCGCATCGTGGCGGCAACTGGGCGCGCCGCAGCGCTTGCCGAGCTCGAGCGCGTCATCGACCTGGGCGTAGCGGTGCGCCTGCTGCAAGACCGTGCACCGCGCTCTGTGGTGCGGGATCGGCTGGTGTCGCGCGGGATCAGCAAAGCCACGGCCTACCGCTTGATCGAGGAAGCGCTCGACCATCGCGGCCCCGGTTGTCTCACGGGAGGGCCAGCGTTGAGACAAGAGCCCGCCACCATCGTGGCCCGACCACTACCGCAGCCCGACACCATCATGCCGATCAACACCAAAGACCTGCAGACCAAGCTGGACACCGCACGCGCCGAACTGGCCTCGCTCGACATCGACGGCGCCCGCGTGCAGGCAGCCGCCGCACAGAAGGAACTGGACGAGATCGACGCGCAGATCGGTCAGTCGCTGCCTCCCATTGGCGTGAGCGCATTCCACCCTGGCGCCGGAGCGCTCACTGCGCGACGCGGGGTGATGGTGCAGGGAACGAAGGCAGCGCGAGGCGCCGTACTTACCAAGGAACTGCGCGCCAAGGTGCTGGTGGCGCAGATTCGGCGCCTGGAGACCATGCTGGACAGCGTGGCTCTGGAACATGCCCGCTTAGGCGTGAAGGCCGCAGCTGAGTTGGTGGCCGACGCGCAAGTCAAGGTTTTCGATGCGGAGAAGGCCGCGACCACCATCGACGCGATGATCGTGCAGGCCGAAAAGGACTTCGACTGCGCGCGCGGCACTGCTGCTGCGCAGTTGCTTCAGGCAGTCAAGGCTGGCGCCGATGGGTCTGCCGTGCCCGCAGCTACGCGCGACAAGATCGCTACGCTCGAACTGGCCAGGGACAGCGCCGCGCAGGAACTGGCCGCCGCGCGGGCCGCACTGCAGACCCTCAACCAGCGCCAGCGGGAAGCGCAGCATCAAGTGCGCGTCGCAGAGGCTGCTGCTGCCGAACTGGCGCACGAACTGCAGCGGCCCGACTACGTGCAGACGTTGGGCGAACACATCGCGGCCCACATCCGCGCCCATCGTCAGCAGCCGCCCGTCCCCAATCTACTCGCCCAGGCGCACGAAGTCGCGAAAACGCTGCTTGAGGCGGATGAGGCATGAGCGGCAAGATCGTCCGCCGATCGATGGTGGCGCAGTTCAACGCCGGGCTCGAACGCAAACTCGCATCCGGTGTGTTGCAGGCACTCATCATCGGCGCGCGTGATGCATCGGTCCTGACGCCAGTGAAGTCCAGTAGCCTTCTCAACAGCCAGTACCTCCGCGTCGACAAGAAAGGCCAGAGGATCGTCGGGACCGTCGGCTACACGGCCGAATATGCGTTGCCGGTGCATGACCCTGAAGTCAAGCAGACCTTCCGCCGCGCCAGCGCGCGCAAAGAGTTTCTGAAGCTGGGCTTTGAGCGTGCCGAGCCCGAGATTCGCGCGGTCCTGGCTGCGGCGATCAAGCCGTGAGCCTGCTGCAGCGGCGCCTGGTGCGCCTGGAGGGCATCGCCGCGGCCAAGTCACCGCAGCCGCCAGACGATGTGGCGATGGCCGATGCAGCCCGGGTGCTCTTCGACGCGCTGGAGCTGGCGTTTCCCGACGACCCATGGAGCGCTGGCATGGCGCGCCAGTCATCCATGTACAAGATCGACGCGGCCGCCGCGCGCTTCGCGGCCGGCACCGAGACCGACGACGACCGCGCGGGCTTCGAGTCGCTGCCTGCCGAGTCGGTCGCGGTGTTCGGTGTGGACACGGGCGCGCAGTTCGCGGCCCTGCTGGCGCAAGCTCTGGCGGGTTCGCTGGAGTGGGAGGGCAGAACACCCCGCTTCGTAGCATCCGCCGCACCAGACGCGGCAACGCCATTCGATGCCGCGTCTATTGCCGACCGGAGCCCAGCAGATGACCAGCCTCACGCACAACATAGCGCCCAGCCTTAGCACCGCCAGTTTCCCGCGCCAGCCGCCGTTGGATTGCCGCGTCGGGAGTTTGTCACCTGTCGCCGTCCTAGCGAGAGTGTTCAAGTTGACTACGAACACCTCGATGAGCGAAGCGGATCTCATCAACGTGGGCGAGCCTCTTTTGCGCGAAATGCTGGCCATGTCCGCAAACATGCAGCGGCCGACCTCGAGCAATCAGACGCCAACGACAAGTTCGGTTCTTTTGGGCGGCATTGCCGGCTACTCCATGAACGACGCGATTGATAGCGCGATGGTTGCCGCCGACAGCAAACTTCTGCGCTTGGCCACCGAAGTGCAGACCCTCATCCGTGGCGCCAACGGCGTGAAGATGACCGCGCTCGGAGAGGCCCAACTTAAGACCCTGAAAGCGCACTTCGAGCAGGCCTGATCGCGCGTGCACACCGTGCAGCAGGCGCGCACCCGGGCCGTTGCCGAGGCCCTGTCGGATGAAGAGCAAGACGCCGCCACCGACGCGGTGATCCAGCGATGGCTGCCGGCCACCACGACGGCGCCGCCACCTCGGACCCGGGGCCTGTCCACGGTGTTCGACCTGGTGAAGCCGCACCCCGCAGACCTCGTGCTTTGCCGTCGCTTCGCCCAGCAGGCAGACCGCGACGCCCCACGGTTCACTGTCGTCCGGCGCGAGTCCGGCGCCGTGCAGGTTGTTGGCGGTCAGTACCCCGACAACCGCTGGACCGAAGAGCGCGCCGCGCAAGAGGTTGCCAGGCGAGCCCGGCAGCGGCCCCCCAAGCCTACGTTCAAGGCCAAGACACGCGGCAAGAAGGTGCGCGCGTGGGACGGTGAAGGCGGCTTCGACTCCTGACCCGACGGCGCCAGCCGCGGCGCCATAGTCGCGCCAGTCTCAGGGCGCTGCCGCAGGGTCGAAGGGCAGATGCTCTTGGCGTGCTGAGTCTGGCAGGTCCAGATCGCCAATCTGAAGGGCGCGCAGACCCGCTGCAGTGGCAGTGCCTCGCAATCCGGCGTCATCGGACACGATGCAGCTGGCATTGGTCACCCGAGCTATCGCCACAATCTGTCGGTCGATTTTGATACGCTGCCAAGGGTCGGGCCGCCCGCCGCGCTTGTCGCCCCTGTTGATGGCGGCCTTGTCTAGAAGTGAGCACTCGAAGGCCGCGCGCCTGTCCAGAGGCGAAGCAATGATGTGGCGCTTTCGGTCCAGCGTATCAAGCCATGCAGCCGCAGCCTCATCGATGTGGACGAGAAACTCAGCCAGAGCCGGCGTAGGAATGATGATCCGGCCCCCGGCGTTCGCGACTTGCTGAGCCAGATGCTCAAGGCGCGCTCGCGCCAATCTGTCCGCTTCCTTCTTGGAGGACCACTTGACAAGGCAGTTTGTGTCGAAGGCGACGATCACTCGTCGCCTCGCAGTTCGCGCAGTGCTAGGTCAGCGTCCGCCATGACGGCCCAGCGATTGCCAGGCAACGCAGACAGCCGAGACAGGATGCTCGCAGCCGGTTCGTCATCGAGTTCTTCGAACCGGTCAAGGTAAAGCGACACGGCACGCCAGGAGCCGTCGGCATCGCGACTCCAGGAGCCGTGGACATGCGCGCGGATGGGCGAGGCGCGGAAGTGGGAAGCCAGCGCGCGCGCGGTCTCCAGGTTCCGGAGCGTGACCTTGTAGACGGCGCCATCCGCATCCTGCAGGCGCAGGTGCACTGTGTCGTCGGCCCCAGCAAGCGAGATCACGACACCGTCGACCGTTGCAGAGTCCTGCATCACCACCGGCCGCACTTCTGGCGTAGGCTGCCGCTTGAACTCAAGGATCACAGCGCCGGCACTGTCTCGAACCTCGCCAGTGCATTGGTCGCGGACCATCATCGTCGCGAGTTGCTCGTAGGCGCGAGCGCTCTGGTCTTCGACGCCTTCGCGCGCTGCAACCAACCGGACCTTCGTGGTTAGCTTCGCATCACCTCCGACGCGGGCGCGAAGCACTGCGCTTCCCTTCACGATGCCTGCGAAGTGCGGCTTGTTTTCGTCGCCAAGAAGCGCAGCCCAGGCCTGGAGATACTCACCAAGGCGAGCCATGGGCAGCTTCTGGGGTGTTACACCCCGGATCCGCAACGCATAGTCCCAAGGAGTCGGCCGGCTCATAGAACAGAGTGTAGTTCTGCTTGGTCTGCGGGGCGGCCTGATACCTGGGTCGCCAAGCAACGGCCGGGATAACCCGCACCAGAGGGCGGCCCTGGCTCATCGTCAGCACCTGGCACGCGCTCCCAGGCGCTGCAGCCGTTGGCAGGACCGGCACGGACGCGCGGGCCGTTCGGCAAGGTGCACGACGCTGCCGAGCCCTTAAACAGCATCCCGGCGAACCAGCGGCAGTGCCAGCACGGTTGCAACTGGCCCCAAGGATTGAAGGTGTGGGCGTGGGACATGAAGGCGAGCATCGCATCCGGGTGGCTCATGGCGTGAGCGAGTCGATTACCCGGACAGGTCGGTGTGAGGATCGACGCCGCACTGTCCGCGCAGCTGCTGCGGCCAGCCTCAGCGTCTGGGCGTGTCGGGCTGCACCGGCTCGATGCTCGGATCGTTGGCAGCAGGCGGATACAGCCACACCGCCGCGAAGTCGATCAGCCCGCAGTCTGGCGGCTGCCGGACCTTGAGCAGCCAGGGATGGGACTTGGCCAGCGCACGGCCGACTGCAAGCTCAATGTCACGGGATCGGCGCATGGTGGGACCCTCCTGGCCGGCATTCTGCCGCTTGATTCGAATCCGGCGCGCGACTTCGAAACGGGGCGCAGGCATGGCCAGAACTGCTGGCGGACAGACGGGGGACAGAGGGCCGACCCCCTGGAATCGCAAGCATTGACGCGGGGGCTTGACAGACTCTCTCTCCGCCAACCGGCTTCCTGCGCTGCGGCTTGCCCGAGCCGCATTGGCTTCAAAGCAGCCCGCCGTGCACTTTGGCAGGCAGGGCCTGGGCCTTTTCGTTGACTTGAGGACGGGCTTCGAACCGGTCCACAGGCGCCAGACGAACCAATGCCGCGGCTTGCGCGACGGGCCCGAACAGCCAGGTGTCCACGTCTTCAGGCTCGATCGGAATCACACTGCGCTTGTCCTGCTCGTCCGGGCCCAACTTGGGGTCGGGTTTGTGCATGCGCTTCATCAGCGGGTGGGCGTCGGCGTTGAGTGTGAGCATGGTGTAACTTTCCACCACTTCACCGGTGGTTTTGTCGACCCAGGTGTTCCACAGCCCGGCCAAGCCCCAAGGCGTGGCGTCGCTGCGTGTGAAACGCCAGGGCACGTGTTGACCGGTTTCCCAGTTGGGCTCGAAAAACGCCAGCGCCGGAATGATGCAGCGTTGCCCCCGCGCCCAGGGCAGCTTGTAGCTGGCCTTGGCCGACAGCTCTTCGCTGCGGGCGTTGCAAGTGGGGTAGGTGAGCTTGGGGCTCTTGGCAAACCAGGGAACCAGTGCCCACTGGCCGACCACCAGTTCGCGTTGCGCTTCAGCCTGGTGGCGGCTGGCCCGGATGAAGGGCCCCGGGTAGCGCGGAAACATGTCGCGCGACCACGGTTGCGGGTCACGCGCGCCGACCTGCCAATGGCGTTCGATGTCGCCCGCATTGGGGCTGATGTAGCGGGTGCACATGGGGGGTCAAGGGGCTGCAAGGTTTCGGGGGAACTTCAAGGTTCGACGGTTGGTCCCGTTTGAACTTTAGCGCGCCTGGCGACCCGCCAAAGCCGGGTGGGCCACGCCCGCAGCGGGCGGCAACTCGCAGCACAATGGCGCGTGGTCACCAAACCCTTGCTGCAGCGTTTTTTTTGCGTCCTGGCGCTGGGCGCCTTGCTGGGCTGCGCAACCCGGTCGGCCGACATCGTGCCAGCGCCGGCCAACGCCGCCGACTTTGCCGGCTGGGACTGCAACCGCCTGGCCGACGAACAAGACCTGGTGCAGCACCGCGCGGCCGACCTGGCCTACACGGTGGACGAGCGCGTCGGCAACAACATCATGGCGCTGGGTGTGGGCCTGGCGGTTTTTTGGCCGGCGATTCTGGCCATGCGGCCTGCCGGCCCCGAAGCGCAGGATCTGGCGCGCCTGAAGGGCCGGTTTGAGGCCCTGCAAACGGCTTCTCGGTTGATCCAGTGCCCCGCGCCAAACCCTGAGCTGGCCGCTGAGCAGGTGGCCAGCTTGCCGGTGGCCGCTGGCGAGCGTTTGGTCTACGAAGACCGCCAAGACGCCCGCAAGGCTGCCAAGCCTTGGGTCTTGCGTGTCACATCGCTCAAGCGCGGCGAGTTCGATTTCCAACTGGAAGCCGGCGACGGCCACGCTGGCGGCCTGTGGCGGCAAAACCGCGCCGGCAACATCGTGACGGCACCCGCGGGCGCCTTGCAGTGGCCCCATCTGTTGCGGGCTGATTTGCCGCTGGGGCAGGTCACCGGCGGCGACATCGTGATCGTGGGTGACCCCTGGGTGCGCGCGCGCCTGCGCGGCCAGGTGGTGGCGGTGGGCGAGCAGCGGGTGGCCGGGCGGCGTTTCGACGTGGCGGTGGTGGAACTGTTTGGCGATGTGCAGCGGGGTGACGCCTCGACGCGGGTTGACGGTGCCATCGTGGTCGACCGTGCCAGCGGGGTGCTGCTGCGGCTGGACCTGCGCAGCGCCGACGCCAGCTTTTCGCTGCAACGCCGGCTGATGCGGGTGGAAGCGGCGGTGCGGTGATGGCGCCTGGTCGGTGCCGATCCAGGTCAGAGTCAGGGCGCAGGTGGACACAAGTCTTTACCGGGCCTGCACAGCCGGTACACCGGGGCGGCGCAGCATCAGATTCGTTGCATCACCCCCCCCACAGGAGCCCACCTTGAAAACTCTCTCTTCGACATCCCCTTTGGTTGCCTGGCGCATGCTGCTGGCCACCTTGCTTGTGGCGGTGGCAGCCGGCGCGTCGCAAACCGCCATCGCTGGCCCGCACGGGGGTCTGGGTGGTCACGACGGCCACCCGGGCATTGGCGGTCGCGGCATGATGGGCGGCGCGCACCATGTCGAGCGCATGCTCGACAACGTCAACGCCACGCCCGAGCAACGCGCGCAAATCAAGCAGATCATGCAAGCCGCCCGCACCGACATGAAGGCCCAGCACGAAGCCGGCCGCGCCTTGCGCCAACAAAGCCAGGCCTTGTTTGCCCAGCCCAACGTGGACGCCCGCGCGCTTGAGACCCTGCGCCAGCAGATGGTGGCGCAGCACGACCAGGCCAGCAAACGCAAGTTGCAGGTCATGTTGGACGTGAGCCGCGTGCTCACGCCAGAACAGCGCAAGACCATGGCCGAACGTTTGGACAAGCGCCAGGCCATGATGGAGCGCCACCGCTCGGAGCGTGATTCGATGGAGCGTGCACCGCGCTGAAGGCGCCCAGTCTGACCGCGTTGATTCCTCGGTGGCCTGCCTTCTGGCAGGTCCTTTGGCCCCGGTGCTCTTTGCTCCGGGGCATTTTGCTGTTCCAGGGAGCGTTGCTTGACAAGCCGACTGCTGCTGATCGATGACGACCTGCGCCTGACCGACATGGTGGGCGGCTACTTGCGCAACAACGGTTTCGACGTGGAAACCGCAGGTTCACTGGCCGCTGGCCGAGAGCGCCTGAAACAAGGCACCTTTGACGCCTTGCTGCTCGACCTGATGCTGCCCGACGGTGACGGTCTGGACTTCACCCGTGAACTGCGCGCCCAGGCCCGCACCCGCCGACTGCCGCTGTTGATGCTGACCGCCCGTGGTGAGTCGATGGACCGCATCGTGGGGCTGGAGCTGGGGGCCGACGACTACCTGCCCAAACCCTTTGAGCCGCGTGAGCTGCTGGCCCGTGTGAAGGCGCTGTTGCGACGCGCTGCGCCCGAGCCTGGCGACGACGAAGTGCTGGTCTTTGGCAAGCTGGAAGTCGACCTGGGTGCCCGCCAAGCCCGCCTGGCGGGCCAGGCCTGCGATCTCACCAGCCACCAGTTCGAGCTGCTGACCGTGCTGGCCAAGAGCCCCGGCCGCGTGTTGTCGCGCGACCAGATCATGGACACGCTCAAAGGCCATCCGCTGGAGGCCTTTGACCGCAGCATCGACGTGCACATCTCGCGCATCCGCGCCGTCATCGAAGACGACCCCAAGGCGCCCAAGCGGGTCCTGACGGTGCGCGGCGCGGGCTACGTGTTTGCCAAGAAGCAAGACGGCGAATGAAGCCGTGGCCGTGACCTTGCCCACATGAAGTCTCTCTACCTGCGCATCTACCTCACCGTGGTGGTGGCGCTGGCGCTGTTTGCCCTGGTCTCGGGCTGGCTGGTGCAACGGCACCTGGATCAGCAACGCCTGCGCAACGAAGGCGTGGCCCAGGAGCGGGCAGAGGGGGTGGCCCGTGAGCGGGCCGAGGCCTGGGGCGAACTGCTGCAGCGCGCGCTGCCGCCAGCCAGCGTTTCGGCTGCCGAGCAGGCGGCCGGCTTGCGCGACTGGTCGCAGCGCCTGCGGCTGCCGATGGCGCTGGACGATGCCCAGGGCCAGCGCATCGCTGCCAGCGAGTCCTTCCTGCGCCGCGAGCTCGACACCGCAGAGATGGCCGCGCGCTTGCGACCGATCCGCCTGGACGACGGACGCACCCTGTGGGTGCCGCGTGCCAACCCGGCGCGTTTGGGCGGCCCCAACCGCCCGCCCGAGATGGGCCCGCCCTGGTTTCGCGGCGGCCCCAAAAGCTGGTCCGAAGGGGCGGGGCTGGCGGCGCTGCTGGTGGTGCTGTTTGCCGCGGTCGCTTTGGGTGCCTGGCCGGTGGTGCGCCGGCTGACGCGCCGGCTCGAAGCCCTGAAGCAGGGTGTCGAAGCCTTTGGTGCCGGCGCCTTGGACCAACGGGTGGCCGAGGATGGGCAGGACGAAGTGGCGGCCGTGGGCGCCAGCTTCAACCGCGCGGCCGGTCGCATCGAAGCGCTGCTGCGCTCACACCAAAGCCTGCTGGCCAACGCTAGCCACGAGCTGCGTTCACCTTTGGCGCGCCTGAAGATGGCGGTGGCGATGATGGAAGACGCGGCAGAGCCCCAGCGCGTGGCCCTGCGCCAAGAGATCAACACCAACATCGCCGAGCTCGACGCCCTGGTTGAAGAAGTCTTGCTGGCCAGCCGCCTGGACGCCAGCCACCAGGTCGACCTGCAACACCGCGTGTCATTGCTGGCCGTGGCGGCCGAAGAAGCAGCGCGCGTGGGTGCGCAGGTCGAAGGCCAGGACGTGCAGGCCAACGGTGATGAAAGGCTGTTGCGCCGCGCGGTGCGCAACCTGCTGGAGAACGCCCAGCGTTATGGCGGCCAGCAGATTGACGTTGATCTGCAGACGCTGGATGGCCGGGTGAACCTGCGGGTGTGCGACCGCGGGGCGGGCGTTCCGCCCAGCTACCAAGAGCGCATCTTCGAGCCGTTTTTCCGCTTGCCCGGCCATGCCGAAAAAGCCGGTGGTGTGGGCTTGGGGCTGGCACTGGTGCGGCAAATCGCGCAGCGCCATGGCGGCGACGTGCAGTGCAAGCCACGGGAAGGCGGCGGCAGTTGCTTCGTGATCAACCTGCCGGCGGCTTGACGGCTTGTGCGCTGTTGCTGTGGCTTGAAGCTGCCTTTTGGCGCAGCACCCAAAACAGGATGGTGGTGAGCGCTGCCGCGGCGAGCACCAGGCCAGCAGTCGAAGCAAACCAGTAGCCCTGCGCGCCTTGCAGCGCCGCTGGCACGTTGCCAGGCACGTTGAAGGCCAGCAGATAGCCACCACCCAGGCCGACCCCCCACAGCGCGGCCACATAAACCAGCACCGACACCACGCTGATCTTGTAGGCCCGCA
>JANMHH010000015.1:0-15505 GCA_031375065.1 Rubrivivax sp.
TGGGGCTGGTGTTCTGGGTGGCCGCCCACTGGGACACGCTGGGCCGCATGGGCCGCTTTGCGCTGCTGCAAGGTGTGCTGTTGATGATGGCCCTGGGCGCCTGGCTTCGGCCGGCCGCGCGTTTGCCGCTGTCCCTGCTGGTGATCTTGACCACCGGTGGGCTGCTGGCCTACTTGGGCCAGACCTACCAAACCGGCGCCGACACCTGGCAGTTGTTTGCGCTGTGGGCCGCGCTGACGCTGCCCTTGTGCATGGGCCAACGCAGCGACGTGCTGTGGGTGCCTTGGGCCCTGGTGGCCATGACGGCGGTGTCGCTCTGGGTGCAGACCCACACCGGTCACCGCTGGCGTGCGCTGCCTGACGACACCGCAGCGCACCTGGCAGGCTGGGCCCTGGGCCTGGCGCTGGTGGCGGGCCTCAACCCCAAGCTGCAGCGCCTGACGGGTGCTGGCGTGTGGGCTCTGCGCACCGCGCTGACCCTGTTGGTGGTGATGGTCAGTGCCAGCGCTTTGGGCGGCCTGTTTCAACGCGAGGTGGCCGCCTTCTACGGGCTGGGCCTGCTGGTGCTGGCGGCCTTGTGTGCGGCCCTGACGCCACGTTCCACCTTCGACATCTTCGGCCTGAGCGCAGCGGCCTTGGGCCTGAACACCCTGCTGTTCGCCGGTCTGGCACGCTGGCTGTTCCACCGTGGTTTTGATGGCGACGTGGTCGGCCGCATGCTGTTGCTGGGCCTGACCGCCGCCGCGCTGTTGGCCGCTACCGTGAGCCTGATCTTGAGGCTGTCGCGCCGCCATGCCGACCGGGCACCCGCTGCGCAGGCGCTGTCATGAACATACCCGACCGCCCAGATCGACCAGACCGCCCAGACCGCACCAACGGCGACCGCCTCAGCGCGCCGCCCACCGGCCCTGCCGTGAACACCCAGACGCTCAGCCAAACCGTGCAAGCGGCGGTGGCCTCGGGCTGGCTGCCCGCCGGCGCACAAGCACCCACGCCCGACACCCGGCCTTGGCCCGTGCTGCTGATGGTGGCCTTGGGCGCCTGGCTGGCGGCGGTGCCGCTGATGGCCGTGGTGGGCCTGTTGCTGGGCGACTTCCTTCAAGAAGGCGTGGGGCCCTATGTGGTCGGCGCCTTGTTGATCGTGGGCGCGGCGGTGGTGCTGCGCTCGCAGCCGCTGCCGGTGTTTGTTGAGCAGCTGGCCTTGCCGGCTTTGCTGGTGGGCGGCGGCGCGCTGGCCATGGGCCTGTTTCGCGACTTCAGCGGGCCTGCGGCGGCGGCCGTGTTGGCCGCGCTGACCTTGTGGGCGGCTGCAGCGGTGCCGCGCGCCTGGCTGCGCGTGCTCCTGGGAGCGGCGGCCGGTGTGTTCTTCGTGTTGGCTTGCATGCCGCGTATCGGGTTTGACGGGCCGTCTTCCACGCCTAGCCGGTTTTGGCTGGCGCTGCACCTGCTGGTGCTGGTCTGGGTCGCCGCAGGCGCTGCGCAGGCCCGCCTGGGCCCTGGGACACGCGCTGCGCTGGAGCCGCTGCGCTCGGGCTGGCTCTTGGTGGCGCTGGCAGGGCTGGCCTGGTGGTCAGGGATGACGATGCTGGTGGGGGCCAGCCTGGGCAGCGGGGTCGGCGGCGAGATGGCGTCGCGTGTGCTTTGGCAGTTGTGGCAGCCGCAAACCCTGGCCCTGCAGGCTGGCTCGATGCTGCTGACGCTGGCCGCCGCAGCCTGGGTTGGCAAATGCTGGCCGGCCCTGCGCCAACCCAGGTGCCTGACCGCGGCCCTGGTGCTGGTGGGCTTGGCCGCGCTGATGCCGGCCTTGGGTGCCGTGCTGCTGGGGCTGGCGGTCAGCGCCACCGCAGCGCGCTGGTTGTTGGCCGGCGCAGCCGCGCTGGCGGCGGCCTGGATCGTGGGCGCCAGCTACTACAGCCTGAGTTGGCCGCTGCAGCACAAGGCCCTGGCGCTTTTGACTGCAGGCGCGGCTCTGGGCGCCCTGGCTTGGTGGGCCTTGTCTGCCCGGCTGCGTGCCAACGCGCACCCCGCGACAGAGGGCACGCCAGCCATCAACCGCCGCCCAGCACTGGGTCTGGGCTTGAGCGTGATCGCCGCGCTGGCGCTCGCCAATGGCGGCATCTGGCAGAAAGAGCAACTCATTCGGCACGGGCAACCGGTGTTGGTTGAACTGGCCCCGGCGGATCCGCGCTCTTTGATGCAGGGCGACTTCATGACCCTGCGCTTTGGCCTGCCCAGCGACGTGCAGGACCCCCAGCAAGGCCTGCTCCGGTCGCAGCGCCCCCGAGTCAGGGTACAACTCGACGCACAAGGTGTGGCCACGCTGCTGCCGCTGGCACCTGGCGCCACGCTGGCGCCCGGTGAGCTGAGCGTGGAGCTCACGCCCAAAGGCGGCCAATGGGTGCTAGTCACCGACGCGTGGTTTTTTGCGGAAGGACAAGCCGAACGCTGGGCAGCAGCTCGCTACGGCGAGTTTCGGGTTGACAGCCAAGGCCGGGCGCTGCTGGTGGGCCTGCGTGACGCCCAACGGCGCCCGCTTTGAAGACCTGCAGCCCCAAGACCCGGCGCGAACCGCAACGTTTCTGCGCCAAGCGCAACCTGAGCCGCAGGGCGCTGCCCATCTGGCCGTCCACACCGCCTCTGCGCGGCGACCACCGTGCGCTCACCCCTCGTCGGGCAAGTTGTTCTCACCTCGATCAGGCCGTTGCGGCAGCAGCCGGGGTGCGGATCAGGTGGTCAAAGGCCGACAGCGCAGCCTTGGCACCGTCGCCTGCGGCAATGATGATCTGCTTGAAAGGCACGGTCGTCGCGTCACCCGCGGCGTAGACGCCGGCCAGGTTGGTTGCGCCCTTGGCGTCGACGATGATCTCGCCGTAGCGCGACAGTTCGACCGCGCCTTTCAAGAACTCGGTGTTGGGCACCAGGCCGATCTGTACGAACACGCCAGCCAGATCGATGCGGTGCTCGCTGCCGCTGGCGCGGTCCTTGAACACCAGCCCGTCAACCTTGTGGCCGTCGCCCGTGATCTGGGTGGTCTGCGCGTTCACGTGCACGGTGACGTTGGGCAGGCTGTGCAGCTTTTTCACCAACACGGCGTCGGCCTTGAGCTGGTCGGCAAACTCCACCACCGTGACCTGGCGCACCACGCCGGCCAGGTCGATGGCGGCTTCGACGCCCGAGTTGCCGCCGCCGATGACGGCCACGTCCTTGCCCTTGAACAGCGGCCCGTCGCAGTGCGGGCAGTAGGCCACGCCCTTGTTGCGGTACTCGGCTTCGCCGGGCACGTTGACGTTTTTCCAGCGCGCGCCCGTTGACAGGATCACGGTGCGGCCCTGCAGCACCGCGCCGTTGTCCAACGTCACGCCGATGGCGCCGCCGGGCTGTGTGGCCGGGGTCAGTGCAGCCACACGCTGGCCGTTCATGATGTCCACGTCGTAGGCCTTGGCGTGGGCTTCCAGCGCGGCGGCGAACTTCGGGCCTTGGGTTTCCAGCACTGAGATGTAGTTCTCGATGCCCAGCGTGTCGAGCGTCTGGCCACCGAAGCGCTCGGCCACGATGCCGGTGCGGATGCCTTTGCGTGCGGCGTAGACCGCTGCGGCAGCGCCGGCCGGGCCGCCGCCGACGATCAACACGTCAAACGGCGCCTTGGCACCCAGCTTGGCTGCGTCACGCGCTGCCGAGCCAGTGTCGACCTTGGCCAAGATCTCGGCCAGTTCCATGCGGCCCGAGCCAAAGGGTTGCCCATTCAGGTACACCGAAGGCACGGCCATGATCTGGCGGGCTTCCACCTCGCTCTGGAACAGCCCGCCGTCGACCGCCACGTGGCGGATGCGCGGGTTCAGCACGGCCATCAGGTTGAGCGCCTGCACCAAGTCGGGGCAGTTGTGGCAGGTCAACGACATGTAGGTCTCGAACACCAGATCGGCGTCGAGTGCACGAACCTGTTCGATGACGTCGGCTTCCACCTTGGGTGGGTGACCACCCGCCTGCAGGAGCGCCAACACCAGCGAGGTGAACTCGTGCCCCATCGGAATGGCGGCGAAGCGCACGCCCATGTCGGCACCGGCGCGGGTGATCTGAAACGAGGGGCGGCGGGCGTCGCTGCCGTCGAACCGCGCGCTGACCTGAGGGTTCAGCGCGGCGATCTCGGTCAGCAGTTCGCGCATCTCCTGCGAAGCCGGCCGGTCGTCCAGACTGGCCACCAATTCGATGGGGTGCTGCAGGCGTTCAAGGTAGCCGCTGAGCTGGGACTGGATGGCGGTGTCGAGCATGGCGTGTTCCGAATGAAGGGGCGAAGCAGGGGGCGTGCGGGGGCCACCGGCCCGGTCAAGGCCGGGTCGTTGGCGACTGTTTGGGGTCAAGCAACGCCGTCGGGCGCGGCTTGAAGCGGCGGCGCCACCAGGCGCCACCTTGGGCAAGAGCGCCGCCAGGCGCTCCGCGAGGACCGGTCGGTCAGATCTTGCCGACCAGGTCGAGCGACGGGGTCAGCGTCTTGGCGCCGTCGTTCCACTTGGCGGGGCACACCTGGCCGGGGTTCTTGGCGGTGTACTGGGCAGCTTTGAGCTTGCGCAGCGTTTCCTTGACGTCACGGGCGATCTCGTTGGAGTGCACCTCGGCGGTCTTGATGACGCCGTCCGGGTTGATGATGAAGGTGCCGCGCAGCGCCAGGCCTTCTGCGGCGATGTGCACGTCAAAGGCGTTGGTCAGCGTGTGCGTCGGGTCGCCCACCAAAGGGAACCGGGCCTTGCCCACGGCGGGGCTGGTCTCATGCCACACCTTGTGCGAGAAGTGCGTGACGGTCGTGACTATGTAGACCTGAGTCTCGAGCTTCTGAAACTCGGCGTAGTTGTCGGCCGCGTCTTCGACCTCGGTGGGGCAGTTGAAGGTGAAGGCCGCCGGCATGAAGATCAGCACCGACCACTGGCCTTTCAGGCTGGCGTCGCTGACTTCGATGAACTTGCCGTTGTGAAAAGCCTGGGTCTTGAACGGCTGGACTTGGGTGTTGATCAGGGACATGGAAAACTCCGTCGATGCGTGGATGAGGGAAACCGGAAAAACGCTTGAAGGAGTGAATTCTGGTTGCAGCGCAGCATTTACGGGATTGATTGAAAGAATTCTGTCGATACTCAAGGACTATGGGTTCAGCCACCGCCAAGCCGGCCGGTCACGGTCGACCCCTCAGATCGATCCGCCGGCTCCAACCCACACCCCGTGGCGGTCAGCGGCTTGCGTTGCGCCGGCGATGATCTGCAGCGACGCCGCGGGCAGCGCTGCTTCGGTTGGCGCAGGGCCTTCGAGGTCAGTCCGCTTGAAACCCCGAAGCCTTGACCGGCTTGGCCCACTTGGCAAAGTCGGTCTTTTGCACGGCGGCCAGCTGCTCGGGCGTGGACCCGATGGGTTCCAGCCCCATCGCACTCATGCGTTGCGCAAAGGCGGCGTCCTTGATCGCCGTCTGCACCGCCACACTCAGGCGCTGAGCCTGTGCAGCGGGCAAACCGCCCGGGCCGTACATCGCAAACCAGGCCCCGGCGTCCATGGCCACACCTTGCTCGCGCAGCGTGGGCACGTCAGGCAGCTGCGGCGCGCGTTGGGCACCGGCCACCGCAATCACCCGCACCTTCCCCGCACGATGCTGTTCCAGGGCTTCGGTCACCACGTCCATGGTGTAGCCGATGTGGCCACCGATCAACGCCGTCATGGCCGGTGCGCCACCCTGGAAGGGCACGTGCTGCAACTCGATGCCGGCCGCTTCGCCGATCATCAGGCCCAGGAAGTGCGGCACGGTGCCGTTGCCGGAAGAACCGTAGCTGGCGGTGCTGGGGTCGGCCTTGGCGCGCGCCACCAGCTCGGCCATGGTCTTGACGTTGCTCTTGGGGCCCGAGACCACGCAGAACTGAAAGCTGGCCAGCTGGCTGATGGGCGCCAGGTCTTTGTTGACGTCGTAGTTGAGCTTCTTGAAGACATGCGGGAACAGCACCACCGGGCCGCTGGGCATGACCAGCACGGTGTTGCCGTCGGGGTTTGAGTTCTTCAGTTGCTCGATGGCGATGCGCCCGGCTGCACCAGGCTTGTTGTCGACCACCACGTTTTGTCCGCCCAACTGCGCGGGCAACCGTTCAGCCAGCAGCCGGGCAATGATGTCGGCCGAACCACCGGGAGGGAAGCCCACCAGCACACGCAGCGGTGGGCGGTCGGACTGGGCCCTCACGGTGGGCGCAGCCAGAGCGGTGGCCGACAGGGCGGCGGCCGACAGAAGCAGGGAACGGCGATGCATGGGCGGTGCTCCTCAGGTTGATGTCGTGCACTGTAGTGGGCCTGCAGCGTACGGGTCCGCCAACGCGGCTCGGGATCAACCCTTGAGCCAGAGGCTGCCCAGGCGCAGCCCCGACCTGTCAGCCCCGCGTTCCGAATGCAGGGTAAGCCACAAGTGATGTCGCGACGGACGGAACAAGAATACCTGCCCGTTGAGGCGTTATTGCAGCGGCCAGTGGCTGAATCCAGGAGCACACAGGGTTGACATCCAAACCATGCAGCTGAAGCTCACCCACATCACCAAGAGAGTGGGCGCTGCCGCGTGGCTCTACGACATGAGCCTGACCCCGCAAAGCGGCGCGGTGACCGTGCTGCTGGGTGCCACCCAGGCCGGCAAGACCAGCCTGATGCGGGTGATGGCCGGCCTGGACAAACCCAGCAGCGGCAGCGTACAGGTGGACGGCGTTGACGTGACGGCGCTGGGCGTGCGTGAACGCAACGTGGCCATGGTCTACCAGCAGTTCATCAACTACCCCAGCATGACGGTGGCCGACAACATCGCCTCGCCGCTGAAGCTGCGCGGTGAACGCGACATTCAGCGTCGTGTGCGCGAGCTGGCGCAAAAACTGCACATCGAGATGTTCCTCGACCGCCTGCCGGCCGAACTGTCGGGCGGTCAACAGCAGCGGGTGGCCCTGGCGCGCGCACTGGCCAAGGGCGCCCCGCTGATGCTGCTGGACGAACCGCTGGTGAACCTGGACTACAAGTTGCGCGAAGAACTGCGTGAAGAGCTGACGCAGCTGTTTGCCAGCGGCAACTCCACCGTCATCTACGCCACCACCGAACCCGGCGAAGCGCTGCTGCTCGGCGGCCACACCGCCGTGATGGACGCCGGCGAATTGCTGCAGTACGGGCCCACCGCCGAGGTCTTCCACGCGCCCCAGTCGCTGCGCGTGGCGCGCGCCTTCAGCGACCCGCCGATGAACCTGCTGGTCGCCCAGGTGCAGGGGCATGAGCAAGGACAGGGCTTGCAGCTGAAAGACGGACGGGTCTTGAACCTGACCCTGCCGACGGCCGCGCTGGTTTCAGCCGGGCAGGCCTTGACCTTGGGCGTGCGCGCCAACGCCCTGCGCCTGCAGGCGCGGCCCGGCGACCTGGTGCTGCAGGGGGCGGTGGAGCTGGCCGAGATCTCGGGCTCGGACACCTTTGTGCACACCGACACGCCGGTCGGTGAGGTGGTGGCGCAGCTCACTGGGGTGCACTTCTTTGACATCGGCACGCCCATCACGCTGCACCTCAACCCAGCCCAGGCCTATGTGTTTGGTGCTGACGGCGCGCTGCTGCTGGCGCCCCAGCGTGCCACCCGGCAAGGGGGGGCTTGAAATGGCCGCCATCACGCTGGACCTGGCCCATTCGTACAAGCGCGATCCGCAGGTGGAGGCCGACTTTGCGCTGCTGCCCATGAAGATGGACTTCCGTGACGGCGGCGCCTATGCGCTGCTGGGGCCCTCGGGCTGCGGCAAGACCACGCTGCTCAACATCATGTCGGGGCTGCTGGTGCCGTCCCAGGGCGGCGTGCAGTTTGACGGCCAGGACGTCACGCGCAGCTCGCCGCAGCAACGCAACATCGCGCAGGTGTTTCAGTTCCCGGTCATTTACGACACCATGACGGTGGCGCAGAACCTGGCCTTCCCGCTGAAGAACCGCCAGGTGCCGGCGGCGCAAATCAAGCAGCGCGTGGGCGAGATCGCCGAGATGCTGGAGATGAGCCACCAGCTCGATCAGCGCGCCGCGGGCTTGTCGGCCGACCAGAAGCAGAAGATCTCGCTGGGCCGCGGCCTGGTGCGCCCCGACGTGGCCGCGGTGCTGTTTGACGAGCCGCTGACGGTCATCGACCCGCACCTGAAGTGGCAACTGCGGCGCAAGCTCAAGGAAATCCACCACCAGCTCAAGCTCACGCTGATCTACGTCACGCACGACCAGATCGAGGCGCTGACATTCGCCGAAGAGGTGGTGGTCATGACCCGTGGCCGGGCGGTGCAGATCGGCTCGGCCGAAGCGCTGTTCGAGCGGCCGGCGCACACCTTTGTGGGCCACTTCATCGGCTCACCGGGCATGAATTTTTTGCCCGCGCACTGCCGCTCGGGCGAATTGACCGTGGCCGGCCAGCCCCTGGCGCTGCCGGCAGGGCGCAGCTTGCCCGAAGGAGAACTCGAGCTGGGCGTGCGGCCGGAATATGTGTCGCTGGTGGCGGCCAACAGCCCCGGCGCGCTGGCGGCGCAGGTGACACGCGCGCAAGACATCGGCACCCACCTGATGCTCAGCGCCGATCTGGCCGGCAGCCCAGTGAAGGCCCGGCTGGCGCCCGAAGTCAACGCCCCTGCCACCGGCAGCACGGTGTGGCTGCAGCTGCTGGGTGAGCACACCTGCTTTTACCGTGACGAGGAGCTGGTGGCATGAACAAGCCGGTCAATCAAAAGGCCTGGTTCCTGATCTTGCCGGTCTTCATCTGCGTGGCGTTTTCGGCCATCTTGCCGCTGATGACGGTGGTCAACTATTCGGTGCAGGACATCATCAGCCCCGATCGGCGCGTGTTTGTCGGCACCGAGTGGTTTGTCAGCGTGATGCGTGACCGCGACCTGCACGCCGCGCTGTGGCGGCAGTTGCAGTTTTCGCTGTCGGTGCTGGTCATCGAGATCCCGCTGGGCATTGCACTGGCGCTGTCGATGCCGGCCACCGGCTGGAAGGCCAGCGCGGTGCTGGTGCTGGTGGCGCTGTCGCTGTTGATTCCCTGGAACGTGGTGGGCACCATCTGGCAGATCTATGGCCGCGCCGACATCGGCCTGCTGGGCGCCACGCTCAAGGCGCTGGGCTTTGAGTACAGCTACACCGGCAACGCCACCCACGCCTGGTTCACCGTGCTGGTGATGGACGTCTGGCACTGGACACCGCTGGTGGCCCTGCTCTGTTACGCCGGCCTGCGCAGCATTCCCGACGCCTACTACCAGGCGGCGCGCATTGACGGCGCCAGCAAGTTCGCCGTCTTTCGCTACATCCAGCTGCCCAAGATGCGCGGTGTGCTGATGATTGCCGTGCTGCTGCGCTTCATGGACAGCTTCATGATCTACACCGAGCCCTTTGTGCTGACCGGCGGCGGGCCCGGCAACGCCACCACCTTTCTCAGCCAGTACCTGACGCAAAAGGCGGTGGGCCAGTTTGACCTGGGGCCGGCGGCGGCGTTTTCCTTGATCTACTTTCTGATCATCCTGCTGCTCTGCTTCATCCTCTACAACTGGATGCAGCGCGTGGGCACCGCAGCCGAACAGGGGCCTGCACCATGAAAAAACGCAGCCTGTTCCTGGTGCTGTACATCGTCTTTGCGCTCTTGCCCATCTACTGGATGGTCAACATGAGCTTCAAGACCAACAGCGAGATCCTGTCCAGCTTCACGCTGCTGCCGCTGCACTTCACGCTGGACAACTACATCAAGATCTTCACCGACCCCAGCTGGTATTCGGGCTACATCAACAGCCTGATCTACGTCGCCATCAACACCGTCATTTCCATCACGGTGGCGCTGCCGGCGGCCTATGCGTTCAGCCGCTACAGCTTTCTGGGCGACAAGCATGTGTTCTTCTGGCTGTTGACCAACCGCATGACACCGCCCGCGGTGTTTCTGTTGCCCTTCTTCCAGCTCTACACCACAGTCGGGCTGATGGACACCCACCTGGCGGTGGCGCTGGCGCACCTGGTCTTCAACGTGCCGCTGGCGGTCTGGATCCTGGAAGGCTTCATGAGCGGCATCCCGCGCGAAATTGACGAAACCGCCTACATCGATGGTTATTCGTTCCCGCGCTTTTTTGTCACCATCTTCTTGCCGCTGATCAAGGCCGGGGTTGGCGTGGCGGCGTTTTTCTGTTTCATGTTCAGCTGGGTCGAACTGCTGCTGGCGCGTACGCTCACCAGCGTCAACGCCAAACCCATCGTGGCCACCATGACGCGCACTGTGTCGGCCAGTGGCATGGACTGGGCCACGCTGGCCGCTGCGGGTGTGCTGACCATCGTGCCCGGTGCCATCGTGATCTGGTTTGTGCGGCACTACATCGCCAAGGGCTTCGCGATGGGGCGGGTGTGAGCATGCCCATGATGAAAGGCGCCTGACATGTTGGCTTGGATGGTCTGGACCACGCCGGTGGCCGTTTTCTTCACCTGCATCGTGCTGATGCTGGTGGGCATGACCTGGTGGGAGATCAAACAGCCCACCACGCTGCGCAAAGGCTTTTTGCCGCTGGCCACCACGCGTGGCGACCGCTTGTTCATTGGCCTGCTGACGGCGGCCTACATCAACCTGGCCTTTGTGGGCCTGAGCAAGAAGTTCATGGAGTGGATGTCACTGAGCAGTGAACCCAGTGTCTGGATCAGCCTGGGGCTGTCGATGGCCATGCTGGCATTCATCATGCGCCGCGGCTAAAAGCAGCGGCAAGAGTCAAGGATACGGCCCGTCACTCCCCAGGGCCGGATAGCCAAGTTCAACGGGGAAGTGACGTGCCAAGAGGAGAAAGATGATGAGATTGCGCTATACCGCGCTGGCTGCTGCCGTGGTGATCACGGCGGTGGGCTGCGGAAAGAAAGAAGAAGCTCCAGCCAAACCGGCGGCCGTCACGGCCGCTGCTCCGGCTGCCGCTGGCGGCGACGCCGCCAAGAAGTGGATCGACAGCGAGTTCACGCCCTCCACGCTGGGCAAAGACGCCCAAGCGGCCGAGCTGAAGTGGTTTGCCGAAGCCGCCGCCAAGCTCAAGGCCAAGGGCGTGACCGAGATCTCGGTGGTTTCCGAAACCATCACCACCCACGAGTACGAGAGCAAGACGCTGGCCAAGGCCTTTGAGGAAATCACCGGCATCAAGGTCAAGCACGACCTCATCCAAGAGGGTGACGTGGTTGAAAAACTGCAGACCTCCATGCAGTCGGGCAAGAGCATCTATGACGGCTGGATCAGTGACTCCGACCTGATCGGTACCCACTACCGCTACGGCAAGATCATGAACCTCACCGACTACATGGCCGGTGCGGGCAAGGAGTGGACCAACCCCGGCCTGGATCTGAAGGACTTCATCGGCACCAGCTTCACCACGGCGCCCGATGGCAAGCTCTACCAGTTGCCCGACCAGCAGTTTGCCAACCTCTACTGGTTCCGCGCCGACCTGTTTGCACGCCAGGACCTGAAGGACAAGTTCAAGAAGAAGTACGGCTATGAGCTGGGCGTGCCACTGAACTGGAGCGCCTACGAGGACATCGCCGCCTTCTTCACCAACGACGTGAAGGAAATCGACGGCAAGCCCATCTATGGCCACATGGACTACGGCAAAAAGGACCCCAGCCTGGGCTGGCGCTTCACCGATGCGTGGTTGTCGATGGCCGGCACGGCCGACATCGGCATCCCCAACGGCAAGCCGGTGGACGAGTGGGGCATTCGGGCCTCGGCAGACGGCTGCAACCCGCAGGGGGCTTCGGTCTCACGCGGTGGTGCCACCAACTCGCCGGCGGCCGTTTATGCACTGACCAAGTACGTCGACTGGATGAAGAAGTACGCGCCCAAGGAAGCCACCGGCATGACCTTCGGCGAAGCCGGCCCGGTGCCTGCGCAGGGCCAGATCGCCCAGCAGATCTTTTGGTACACGGCCTTCACCGCCGACATGACCAAAAAAGGCTTGCCGGTGGTCAACGAAGACGGCACGCCCAAGTGGCGCATGGCGCCGGGCCCCAACGGCCCGTACTGGAAGCAGGGCATGCAAAACGGCTACCAGGACGTCGGTTCATGGACCTTCTTCAAGGACCATGACCCCAACAAGGTGGCCGCAGCTTGGCTGTACGCGCAGTTCGTCACCAGCAAGACGGTGAGCCTGAAGAAGACCATCGTGGGTCTGACGCCCATCCGCGAAAGCGACATCCAGAGCCAGGCCATGACCGACCTGGCGCCCAAGTTGGGTGGCCTGGTGGAGTTCTACCGCAGCCCGGCCCGTGTGGCCTGGACGCCCACTGGCACCAACGTGCCTGACTACCCGAAGCTGGCCCAGCTTTGGTGGAAAAACGTGGCCCAGGCAGTGACCGGTGAGATGACGCCGCAAAAAGCGATGGACACCTTGGCTGACGAGATGGACGACGTGATGAGCCGGCTGGAGCGGGCTGGCATGGCCAATTGCCCACCCAAGCTCAACCCCAAGGGCGACCCGGCCAAGTACCTGAGCGACAAGGCCGCGCCATGGAAAAAACTGGCCAATGAAAAGCCCAAGGGCGAGACCATCGCCTACCAGACCCTGCTGGATGCCTGGAAGGCCGGCAAGGTGCGCTGAACCGACTATGTCATCTGGGTAACCGGAGTTGGCCTCGCAGGGTGCAAGCCTTGCGAGGCCTTTTTCAAACGGGTGCCGCCCACTGGCTGCGGCCGATGGGCGCCAAGCGTGGCCTGCGCAGCCCGCACAATGCCCGCATGTCAGACGAAAACCAGATCGTCGTACCGCCCTCGTTCATTGCGCTGTACGTCGAGCCGGGCCGCGTCAAACCCAATGCGCCGCGCCACGAGATCGCGGCGCGCTATGAATTCTGCGAAGACCTGGCTCAGATGTTGACCGAGCAGGCGATGGACAAACGCTGGCAGCTCAGCATCACCGAAGACGACGTGCTGCAACGCATGCTGGGCGGCTTGCAGGCCGGGGACTCGGTGGTCAATGAAACTGAGGCGCTGTGGGTGGTGACGCGGCTGGCGGAATTGCTGGACTGGCCGGCCTTGCCCACCGCGGCGTGAGCGCGGTTGGACTGCGGTGAAGGTGCCGCTGGGGTGCTCAAGCCACCCACTCGCCTTCGACCAGCACCCGTTCGATCTGCAGCGTGTCTGCGCGCAGCAGCACCGCGTCGGCCCAGGCACCGGGCGCCAGCAGCCCTCGGTCTGACAGACCCAGGTACTGCGCCGCGTAGGTGCTGGTGCGCAGCGAGGCCTCGGCCAGCGACAGGCCCAGTTGCACCCAGTTGCGCAGCGCCTGGTCCATCGTCAACGTGCTGCCGGCCAAGGTGCCGTCGGCCAGACGCACGCCGTCACGGCATTTGCGCACGGTCTGGCGGCCCAGGCGGTAGTCGCCGTCGGGCATACCCGCAGCGGCGGTCGAATCGGTCACTGCGTACAAACGCGGAATGGCGCGCAAGGCGCTGTGCAAGGCACCGGGGTGTACGTGCAGCAGGTCGGGGATGACCTCGGCCTGCTGGGCGTGGGCCAGGGCTGCGCCAACCGCACCGGGTGCGCGGTGGTGAAACGGCCCCATCGCGTTGAACAGGTGCGTGAATCCGCTGGCGCCGCACTGCAGGGCTTGGCAGGCCTGCTCGTAGCTGGCCGCGCTGTGGCCCACCTGCACCCGCATGCCGGCGTCCACCAGGGCCGGGATCAGCGCCAGCGCGCCTTCGGCTTCGGGCGCCAGCGTGATCACCCGGATGGGAGCCAAGGCGTGCAAGGCCAGGATTTCCTGCAGCTGCGGCAGGCGCGCAAACGGGGGTTGCGCGCCCAGCCGTTCGGGGTGGATGTAGGGCCCTTCCAGGTGCACGCCCAGCACGCGCGACGCCCCCGGTGCGCGCTGCAGGCAGGCCGGCGCCAGCGCACGCAGCGCCGCTTCGATCTCTTCCAGCGGCGCGGTCATGGTCGTCGCCAGCAAGCTGGTGGTGCCATGGCGCGCGTGCAGCTGGGCAATGCGCGTGATGGCATCACCGGCATCCATGGTGTCGGCGCCGCCGCCGCCGTGCAGGTGCAGGTCGACAAAGCCCGGCAGCAGCAGCGCTCGCGTGGTGTCGGCACGCGCCTGCGCTTCGGTCTGCGCCGTACCTTCGATGCCCGTGATGCGCCCCTCAGCCACGTTGATGTGGCCATGCAGCCAGCCGGCGGGGGTCAAGATGTGGGCTTGGATCTGCGACGCCATGAACGCGGCTTTTGGCCAGAGGAGGGGTTGGATGCCACCCGGCCAGGGGCCAGCGCCCTGGCAGCGTGGGCGGCTCGCTGCTGCGTCACGCTATCACCAAACAGGTACCCAGCCCATCGGCGCTCGGTGGGCGCCGCGCTCGGTCAGCTCAGTGCCTTTCCCAGCGCCCTGGCACGGCCCGCCAACCGCGGCGGTGCGGGGCCCAGCCAAATGGCGCCCAGCGATAGCCAGGTCGGTGAGCTTCCCAGCGGCCACCGATCCAGACGTGGCGGCCACCCACCCAGCCCCAGTAGCCACCAATCCAGAAGTAGCCCGGCCCAGGCGCGGCGATGACCACGTCAACCTGCGGCGCCGGTGGCGCCACGGTGACCACGTCGCGGTCATCGTCTTCGTCGCGGGGCCGGGACCCATGCACCCGGCCTGCAGGCACCACGATGCAGGCGCTGAGCGTGCCGACGGCGGCCAGGGCCACGAACAGGCCCAAGCTGCGCCGACCCACGTTTACGGATGAAGGGTGTTCGGGCATGCCGGTCTCCAAAGGGTGGTCAATCGGTCCTCAACGGCCCGGAGCAGCGCCGCGACGACCGCCGCCCTGCACCTTTACATCCCTTCACCGCGTGAGCTGCCCGGCCCGAACGCAGGCTGAAGACGAGCCGAGCGCGCGGACTCAGTCGGCCGGCCACGGCAACGTCTTGGGCCATGTCATGGCCTGCGCGGGGGCCGCATGGGTCTGGTCGACGCCGCGCCACCAGGGCGTCACGCTGTCCACCTGAACCGGCTCGATGGCCTGGCCCAGCTGCGGCATCAGCAGCTGCACGCCCTGTTGGGGTGCCAGCTTCAGCAGCGTTTCAGCCGGTTCATCCCAGGCGTGCATGGCCAGGCTGAAGGTGCCCCAGTGGACCGGCAAGAAAGCACCGCCGCCCAGCAGTTGCAGCGCCTCCAGCGCGTGCTCGGGGCCCAGGTGGATGTCGCCCCAGGCCGGGTGGAAGGCGCCCACTTCCAGCAGCACCAGGTCAAACGGGCCCACGCGCTGGCGAATCTGCGTGTATTGCTCGGTCAAGCCGGTATCGCCGCTGAAAAAAACGCGGTGCCGGGGGCCGCGAACCACCAACGACGACCACAGCGTGGCGTTGCGGTCTTTCAGGCTCCGGCCGCTAAAGTGCTGCGACGGCGCGGCCGTGACGTCGACCTCGGTGCCAGGCAGCCGGTGGCTTTGCCACCAATCGAGTTCGGTGATGCGCTCGGGTGGCACGCCCCAGCTTTGCAGGTGTGCACCCACGCCCAGGCTGGTGACGAAG
>JANMHH010000017.1:0-52263 GCA_031375065.1 Rubrivivax sp.
AAGTGCTGCGACGGCGCGGCCGTGACGTCGACCTCGGTGCCAGGCAGCCGGTGGCTTTGCCACCAATCGAGTTCGGTGATGCGCTCGGGTGGCACGCCCCAGCTTTGCAGGTGTGCACCCACGCCCAGGCTGGTGACGAAGGACACCGCCGTTTTGGCCAGCGCGCGGATCGTGGGGTAGCAGAGGTGGTCGTAGTGGTCGTGCGAAATGATCACCGCGTCCAGCGGCGGCAGCTGCTTCAGGCTCACCGGCGCGGGCTGAAAGCGTTTGGGCCCGGCCAGTTGCGAGGGCGACGCCCGCAGCCCCCACACCGGGTCGGTGAGCAGGCGCACGCCGTCCACTTCCAGCAGCACGCTGCTGTGGCCCAGCCAGGTGGCGCGCAGCCCGCTGGCGGGTTTACGCGACCAGGCCAGCAAGGGGTCCAGCGCCGGCAGCGGGCCCGTGGGCACCCGGCGCGTGCCGCCGCAGAGGAAGTCGGCCAGCGACGGCATCTTGGCCGCCGGGTCGCGCAACCCGGCTGGAATAGCCGCACGGTTGCGAAAGGCGCCGCCCTGGCCATCGGGCCCGGCATGCCACAAGGGGCTGGCCCGCATGCGTTCCAGCCGCGGGCCTTCTGCACGGCCGCCCAAGGACTTCATTGGGGAGCCCGCGCCCACTGGCGCACCACATCACTGAGCACGTCCAGTGGCACCGAGCCGGTCTTCAGGACCACGTCATGAAAACCCTTCAGCGTGAAGCGCCCGCCCATGGTTTGCTGTGCTTCATCGCGCAGCGCCAGGATGTGCAGCATGCCCACCATGTAGGCCGTGGCCTGGCCGGGGTTGGAGACATAACGCTCGATCTCATGCGCTGGCAGGCCGTAGGCGATGGCCTGCTCACGGGTCCAGCGCTTGGCGTGCAGCCCGGTGTCCACCACCAGGCGGCGGGCACGGAAGAGTTGGCCGTGCAGGCCGCCGAGCAAGGCATGCGGATCGCCGTCGTACCAACCATGGTCCAGCGCCAGGCGCTCGGCGTACAGCGCCCAGCCTTCGCTGTGGGCGCTGCCACCGCCAAAGATGCGGCGCTGGCGCCAACGCGGCAGATCGGCCTGTTCCTGCTGCAAGGCCAGCTGGAAATGGTGGCCCGGTACCGCTTCGTGCACCGCCAGGCTGCGGATGCGCAACATGTCGTAGTTCGGCCCCGGCAGCGGGGCCCAGAAGATGCCGGGACGGCTGCCGTCGGGGGTGGGCGTGGTGTAGAAAGCGCTGGCGGTGCGTTCGGTCAGCGCGGGCACACGGCGCACTTCCACCGGCGCACGCGGTTGCAGGTTGAACAGGTCCTGGGCGCGCTTTTCAGCGTCGTATATGGCGGCAGCGTAGCGCGCGATGATGCCGGCGCGTGGGTCGGGGTCAGCCGGCGGCTGCAGTTCCAGGCGCAGCGCATCCAGCCGCTGCTCCACCGTGCCTTCACGCCGCCCCAGGCTTTGCAGCACGCCGTCCATCTGCGCTTCGATGCGCGCCACTTCCCGCAGGCCCAGCGCATGGATCTGCTCGGCCCCCATCTGCGTGGTGGTGTATTCGGCCAGCGCCTGCGCATAGGCCTGCTGCCCCCGCGGCAGGCGCCACAGGCCGGCGTCGGCGGTGGTGCGCGGGTGCAGGTCGTTGAGCAGCGTCGAAACCCGCAGGTAGGCCGGTCGCAAACGGTCCTGCACCAAGGCTTTGGCCTGCTCGATGGCGGCCTGGCGGTCAGCGGCGGGCAAGCCTTCGATGCGCTCGCTGCGCCGCGTCAGACCGGCCACGATGTCGTTGTCAGCGGTGCTTTGCGCCAAGACGCTTTGCACCTGCGTTCTGGCGCGCTCCAGGATGAAGCGCGGCGGCAAGAAGCCTTTGGCCGCGCTGTCTTGGGCGCGCGCTATGGCTTCGTCCAGGCGCTGGTCGACCTGTGCCAAACGCGCCAGGAAAGACTTCACATCAGCCGGCTTGCGCAGCGGGTGGTTCTCGGCCAGCAGGCTGACATAGCGGATGTGCGGGCCGCTCAGCTGGCTGAAGACAAAACCATGGTCATCGAACGGCTGGCCGTTGAGGGTGCGCTGCAAAGACCAGCGCAGGATGCCCACACCCACCCGGTCGTCCACACTCAGCGAAGCGTCGGCAAAGCTGTCCAGCCGCTTCAGGCCCTCCTGGGCCAGGGCCACCCGGCGGTTTCTTGTAGCCGGCACCAGCGGCGTCAGTTGGCCGTCCAGTGCCGCTTGCTCCTCACCTGAAAAATACTGCGAAAACGAAGCAAACTCGGCCGACTGGCGCACCCAGTCGGCCGCAAAGGCCTCGCTCCACTGCGCAAACGGCGTGGCGGCTGCAGCCCATGGCAGCCACGCCGTCAGAGCCAGCACCGCTGCGGCGCGTTGCCAAACCCTTGCCATGGGCTTGTTCATGCGCGCAGCGCTTTGGCCGCCTGGTGGATGGCTGCGCGGATGCGCGGATAGGTGCCGCAGCGGCACAGGTTGCCAGCCATCGCGGTGTCGATGTCGGTGTCGCTGGGTTGGCTGTTCAGGGTCAGCAGCGCCGCAGCAGCCATGACCTGGCCGCTTTGGCAGTAACCGCACTGCACCACGTCCAGGTCGAGCCAGGCCGCGCGCACCGCGTCGGCGGCCTTGCCCTGCAGGCCTTCGATGGTGGTGACCTGGCGTTCACCCACGGCTGAGATGGGGGTGACGCAGCCGCGGGTGGGCACGCCGTCGACCCACACCGTGCAGGCGCCACACAGCGCCATGCCACAACCAAACTTGGTGCCGTTCATCTGCAGTTCGCCACGCAAGACCCACAGCAGCGGGGTGTCGGGCTCGGCCTTGACCGGAGTGGCTTTGCCGTTGATGTGAAGGGTGGTCATGGTGATGTGGGTTGATCAGCTCAATTTGAGCGGCAGGCTGCGCAGGCGTTGGCCGGTCAGCGCAAAAAGGGCGTTGGCCACCGCCGGTGCGATGGGCGGCAGGCCGGGTTCACCCACACCTTCGGGGTGGGCGGTGCTGGGCATGACGTGGGTCTGGATCACTGGGCAGGCGTCGATGCGCAGGCTCGGGTAGTCGTGGAAGTTGCTTTGCTGCACGCGGCCCTTTTCAATGGTGATCTGGCCATACAGCGCAGCCGACAACCCAAACACCACCGCACTTTCCATCTGCTGTGCGATGTGGTTGGGGTTGATGGGTGTGCCGCAGTCCACCACGCAGACCACGCGGTGCACGCGGATGGTCTTGTCGGCGGCCACCGAGACCTCGGCCACCTGGGCCACGATGGCACCGAAGCTCTGGTGCAGCGCCACCCCGCGGGCGGTCTTGGCGCCGTCGCTGGCCGGTGGCAGTGGTGTGCCCCAGCCCGCCAACTCAGCGGCGCGCTGAAGCACCCGCAGGTGGCGCGGGTGCTGTTGCAACAGCGCGGCGCGAAAAGCCACCGGGTCCTGGCCCACAGCATGCGCGGCTTCGTCGACAAAACTCTCCTTGAAAAAAGCCTGGTGCGAATGCCCCACCGCGCGCCAAAAGCCCACCGGCACCGGGTGATCCACGCTGACGTGGCCAACGCGCGCGTTCGGCCATTCATAGGGCTGATCAAAAGCGCCTTCGCTGGTGGTCTTGTCGGGGCCACCGGCCGGCAAGCCAAACAGGCGGTTCAACACCTGCGGTGTGATGGCCGGGCCGGCCGACACGTTGTGCCAGGCGGTCAACTGGCCCTGGGCGTTGAAGCCGGCCTTGAAACGCGATACCGCTGCCGGGCGGTAGAAGTCGTGCGTGGTGTCCTCGGCGCGCGACCAGAAGGTCTGCACCGGCACCGGGCCGACCGTCTGGGAAACCGCCTTGGCGATGGCCGCGGCCTGGCCGATGAAGTCGACGTCCAGCCGCCGACCGAATCCACCGCCCAGCAGCTGCACCTGCACGTCCACCGCCGATGCATCGATGCCCAGCGCCAAGGCCGCCGCGCGGCGCGCCAGGTCGGGCACCTGCGTGGGCGCCCAGACGGTGGCCAAGCCGCCCTTGAACAGCACGGTGCAGTTCTGCGGCTCCAGCGTGGCGTGAGCCAAAAAGGGCGCGCGGTACCCGGCGCTCAGGGTCTTGGCGGCCCCGGCCAGCGCCGCCTTCACGTCACCGGTGCTGAAGTAGCCAAAACCTTCGTCGGTGTCCAGCGTTTGGGCCAGGCGGTCGATCGCGCTGGCGCTGTCGAAGCTGGCGGCCGGCACCGCTTCGTTCCACGTCACATCCACTGCCTTGACCGCCTGCATGGCGTGCCAGGGTGTGTCGGCCACCGCCACCACCGCGGCGGTGCCACCGTGGTAACCCGTCACCTGCAGCACCTGCTTCACGCCCGGCAGCTTAAGGGCCGCTGCGCCGTCCAGCAGCGCCACCGTGCCGCCCAGCGTGGGGCACATGCGCACACTGGCGTAGAGCATGCCGGGCTGCACCACGTCCAGCCCGAACTGGGCCGTGCCGTTGACCTTGGACGCTGCTTCCAAACGGCGCGTGGGCTTGCCCATCAGCGTGAACTGCGCGGGCGTTTTCAGGGTCGGTGCGGTGGGCAGCGCTTGGGCAGCCGCAGACGCCACCATCTCACCGAAGCGCGCCTTCTTGCCTGAAGCATGGGTGAGCACGCCGGCCGACACCTGCACCTCACTGGCCGGCACGCCCCAGCTCTGCGCTGCTGCGCCCACCAGCATGGCGCGGGCCGACGCCCCGGCCTGGCGCATCGGCAGCCACAGGTCCTTCACGCTGCTGGAGCCGCCGGTCATCATCACGCCGACTTCGCGCATGGTCTTGGCCGTCAAGTGGCCGACCAACTGCTTGAGCGTGCCAGTGTTGTCGGGGTGGAAGGGCAACGAGTCCACCACCGCAGCCAGGTTGTTGTAGATCTTGTCGATGGGTGCGTTGTCCACCCGAACGCGCGACCAGTCGGCGTCCAGTTCGTCGGCCAGCACCATGGCCAACGCGGTGTGCACGCCCTGGCCCATTTCGCTTTTGGGCATGACCACCACCACGCTGTCGTCGCTGCCGATCTTGAGCCAGCCATTGAAGGCCACCTGGCCCGGCTGCACGGGCAGTGGCTGGCCGGTGGTGAGCCGCTGGCGCACGGGCAGCAAGCCCCAGCCGATGCCCAGCGCACCGGTTGCGGCCAGGGTGCCCAAAATGAATCGTCGTCGTGTGCTCATGGGGTCTCAGTCAACGGGGCCGCCGGGTCGAAGCACGAATTCTGGCAGTTCGGGCGGCCCGCAAGAGCGGTTGGGGCTTGGCGGCAAGGACACTGCGTCACAGGCGGCCAGCGGCGCCGCGCCCGCTGCTGCACCAGACCGTCATCACCGGGCTGGCACCATGCTGTTTTTCCCAAGGGGGCTTGCGAAGGCGTGTTTGCACCCCATGTCCCGGGTAGCCGGATTGGGCGTCGGCAGCCTTTGGCCAGCAAGACTTGACGCAAACGCTTAACCTTGGCGCCCCGCAGGTCGGCACTGGCCGCTGGGTCGTGGGGAGCGAGCCCCCTCGGACGCCCACCCTTTTTTGAAGACTCCTGCCCATGAGCTCCACCCTCGACCGCCTGAACCGCCTGGGCCCAGCCCGCCTGCTGGGCATGCGCCGTGGCATTGAAAAAGAGAGCCTGCGCTCACAACCCAGCGGCGCCTTGGCGCGCACGCCGCACCCGGCCGGCCTGGGTTCAGCGCTGACCCACCCCAGCATCACCACCGACTACAGCGAAAGCCAGCTCGAGCTGATCACCGGCGTGCACGCGCTGCCCGAAGACGCGCTGAGCGAATTGACCCACATCCACCAGTACACCTACCGCACGCTGGCGGCCCAGGGTGACGAACAGCTGTGGGTGGGATCCATGCCCTGCGGCTTGCCGCCCGACGAAAACATCCCGATCGGCAGTTATGGCAGCAGCAACATCGCGCGCGCCAAAAGTGTCTACCGCATGGGCCTGGGGCACCGCTATGGGCGGCGCATGCAGACCATCTCGGGCATCCACTACAACTGGTCGCTGCCGGGCTTGAGCAACGAAGAACACTTTGCGCTGATCCGAAACTTCCGCCGCCACGCCTTCTTGCTGCTGACGCTGTTTGGCGCCAGCCCGGCGGTCTGCCCCAGTTTCGTGGCCGGGCGTGATCACGGCCTGCAGCGCTTGAGCGAGCACACGCTGTACCAACCGCACGCCACCAGCCTGCGCATGGGCCGCCTGGGCTACCAAAGCGACGCCCAAGCCACGCTGGCGGTCAGCTACAACAGCCTGGAAAGCTACGCCGCTTCGCTGCACGATGCACTGACCCAGCCCTATGCGCCGTACGAAGCCATCGGCATCAAGAACCTGGGCGGCGAGTACAACCAGTTGGCGACCACGCTGCTGCAGATCGAAAACGAGTTCTACGGCACCATCCGCCCCAAGCGCGTGATCCGGCCCGGCGAGCGCCCGCTGCACGCACTGCGCCAACGCGGCGTCGAATACATCGAAGTGCGCTGCATGGACCTGGACCCTTTTGTGCCGGTCGGCATTGCAGCGCCCACTTTGCGCTTTCTGGACGTGTTCTTGCTGCACTGTCTGCTGCAGGACAGCCCGCCCGACACGCCCGAAGAAATTGCCGCCCTGGGCCGCAACCAGCACCACACCGCATCGCATGGCCGTGAGCCCGGGCTGAAGCTGGAACGCGCGGGCCGCGAGGTGACGCTGGTCGACTGGGCCGTGGAGCTGCTGGACCAATGCACACCGTTGGCCGCCAGCCTGGACAGCGCCCACGGCACCACCGCCTACAGCGCTTCGGTGCTGGCCGCGCGCGCCGGCCTGGCCGACATGGACACGCTGCCTTCAGCACGCGTGCTGGCCACCCTGAAGGCCGACTTCTCATCGTCCTACACCGCCTTCATCCGTGCGCAGTCGACGCAGACCCGCCAGCACCTGATGGCCCTGCCCTGGGCACCCGAGCAACAAGCCGCGTTTGAAGCGCTGGCGCGCGAATCGGTGGACAAACGCCGGGCCATCGAAACCGCCGACACGGTGGACTTCGAGACCTTCCGCCAGGCCTACCTGGCGCCGCAGAACCTGGTGGTTTGAAGCCACTGGCCGATCGGCCAGCCGGCGGCGTACCGGCCAAGGCCGGCGCGGGCTGCGTGGTGTCTGTGCTGAGTCAACGCTGGGTCAACACATCTTCGCTCGGCGCCGCCGGCGGCTGGGGCAGCCATTCGATCAGCGCCGTCACGAAAGTCTTGAAGTTGATGGGTTTGACGATGAAACCGTTCATGCCGGCATCCAGGCAGGCCTTGCGGTCCTGATCAAAAACGTTGGCGGTGATCGCCAGGATGGGCGTCTGGGCGTGGCCCGGCAGCAACCGGATCGCCCGGGTCGCCGCCAGCCCGTCCATCACCGGCATCTGCATGTCCATCAGGATCAGGTCGTAGCTGGCGGCCGCCGCCATGTCCACCGCCTGGCGTCCATCGGCCGCGCTGTCGGCCTGCAGACCAACGATGTCCAGCATCTGTGCGAAGAGGTCGCGGTTGACCTCGTTGTCCTCGGCCAGCAGCAGGCGCGACGCGCCGTAAGCCTGGCGCAGGCGCGTTTCATCGTCGATGGGCGGTGCCGATGTGACCGTGCGCGCCACCGGTGCCGAGCCCGCAGCCAAACGGGCCGTGAACCAGAACACTGCGCCCTGGCCTGCCGTGCTGTCGACGCCGGCTTGACCGCCCATGCTGTGCGCCAGCCGGCGCGTGATGGCCAAGCCCAGACCCGTGCCGCCAAAGCTTCGGGTGTTCGAAACGTCGACCTGCTCGAAGGCCCGAAACAGCAGCGCCTGTTTGTCGGCCTCGACGCCCGGCCCGGTGTCCTGCACCTCGATGCGCAGCAGCACGCCATCGGCCCCGTTTGGCTGCAGCACGCGGGCCCGCAGGGTGATCTCGCCGCGGGCGGTGAATTTGACCGCGTTGCTGGCGTAGTTCAGCATCGCTTGGCGCAAGCGCGTCGGGTCGCCACGCAGCCAGGCGGGTGCCGCGCCGAGGTCGATGCGGACCGCCAGCAGCTTTTCTTGAGCCGCGTCCGAGATCAGTGCGTTGACCTCGTCGAACAAGCCCGGCAGATGAAAGTCGACGCGTTCCAGATCCAGCTCGCCGGCTTCGATCTTCGACAGATCGAGGATGTTGCCAATGATCGACAGCAGGTGTGACGCAGCGGTGTCGATGCGCTGCAGTTGCGCTGCATGGCGCGGGCTGGGCTCGCTGCGCAGCAACAGCTGCGTGGTGCCGATGACGGCGTTCAACGGCGTGCGGATCTCATGACTCATGTTGGCCAGGAAGCTGCTCTTGGCGCGGTTGGCGGCCTGGGCATCGTCACGCGCCTCGGCCAGTTCGGCGGTGCGTTGGGTCACCAGCACTTCCAGATGGGCGCGGTGCCGTTCGAGTTCTTCGCGGGCGCGCTTCCTCTCGGTGATGTCCCGAAAAATCAGGTTGCTGTGCGGTTCGGCCGACAAACCATCGGCGATCACCGAGGACAACTCGGCCTTGAAACTGGAGCCATCCTTGCGCCACAGCGTGAGCTCGCCGCGCCAGCGGCCGCGCTTGTGCAACACCGGCGGGTCCTGAACCTGCTGGCCCGGCGGAGCGAGCAGGGCGTCATGACCCAGCCTGCACAGCTCGACCTGGGAGTAGCCCAGCAGCAGCTGCGCCTGCGGATTGGCCGCCACGATGCGGCCATCGGTGGTGGTGAGCAGCACACCGTCAAGGTTGCTCTCAAACAGCGATCGGTACTGCGCTTCGCTTTCGCGCAGTTGCACCTCGGCCCGCTCGCGCCTTTCGACTTCCTGCTCCAGCCCTTCACGCGCCAGGCGCTGTGCCTCTCGCTGCTCCTGCAGCTTGTGGGCCATGTCGCTGGCAGCCACCGCCACATCGCCCAGTTCGTCGTTGCCAGCCAGCGCCAAGCGGTGCGTCAGGTCACCCGCGGCAAAGCGCTGCAGGCCGTGCTGCAGCACCGGAATGGCCTGCGCGATGCGCCGCGCAAAAGCCAACCCCAGGAAGGTCAGCACCAGCAGGGCACCACCCAGGAGCACCAGCATGGAAAGATCGGTCTGCCACTGCGCCCTGACCGCCTTTTCGATGGCGCGGCTGGCGCTCTCGGATGCATGCACATACAGCCGCCGCGACTCGTTGCGGATGAAGCTGGCATGCTCCGCCTCGGTACCCGCGGTGGGCAGATGGATCGGTTGTTCGCTGGACAGCGCGGCGCCGAGGTTTTGACGACGCAGCGCCTGGATGTCGCGAAAGGCCGCGTCGATGCCGCGCACCGAGCGCATCGGTTCCCACGACTCCAGCGAAGCATCGACCTGCAGCGGCTGGCTCAGCCGCCGGGTCATCAGCATGCCCCATTGCTGCTCCAGGCGCTCGCCGCCGACACTGGTGTACTCACTGGCCAGCGCGGCCAGGTCGGCGATGTCGCGCGCAAACACCTGCGCTTGGTCGGCCTGTTGCAAGGCCCGCCTGGAATCGGCCGACAGGTAGGCCGCGCCCAGGGCCGCCAGCACCAGCACCCCAAGCGCCGTGGCGGCCAGCAGCCGCAGCCGGGTGACGATCTTCATTGGATGATGCTGATGGCCTGGGGCTTGACCGCGCGCAGCGGCCCCTGGTCGATGTAGTTTCTGAAGTTCGGCAGCTCGGCCGGCTTGGCCAGGCCACGCCGAACCGCCCAGCGCGCCTGCTCGTCCATCGTGCCGAGCAAGGTCTCGCTCATCGACAGCTTGAAGCCAACGTCGGCGAGGCCGTCGCGTACCGCGGCCAGGTCGGTCTTCAGGTATCTGGCCAGGATTTCCTGGCTCTCTTGCGGGTGGGCGGTGGCATGGTCTTCGGCTTGCGCCATGGCGCGCAGGAACCGCTCGGCCACGCCAGGGTGGGAGCGCAGGTAATCCTTCATGAACACGACCAACCAGGCGCTGGGGTAGCGATAACCGACTTCGAGCAAGACGCCGTTGTCACCCAAGGCCTTGAGCGCGCGGCTGGTGTGCGGTTGCCAGCCCAGCACGGCGTCGACCCTGCCGTCGGCCACGGCTGGCGCCAGTTCGGTGACGTCCAGGTTGACCACCTTCACATCGGCCTCGCTCAGCCCGTGGCGGCGCAACATCGAATCCATGAAGAAGTCGGCGGTGGTGCCGCGCGGCAGGCCGATGGTCTTGCCGCGCAGATCGGCCGGGCCGTTGATGCCCCGATCGCGGCGGCCAACGCCGGCCTGCGCGCGGTTGGCCACCGTGAGGTCGGCCACCACGGCAAAGTCAGCCGCCGGCACCTGGGTGTACTTGCTGCGGTCGAGCGCCGCGTAAACCACCGGCAACTGCGCCACGGTGGCGACATCGGCGCGGCCTTCGAACAACTGTTTCAGCGATTGCCAACCCGCCGTGTTGGCGCTGAGCTCGATGTCCAGGCCCTGTTCGCGGAAAAAGCCTTTTTCGTAGGCGACAAACGACAACATCTCACCCAGAAACAGGGTGCTGGCAAAGCGCAGCTTGATCGGCTGGGGTGTTGGGGCCTGGGGTTTGAGCCAGAGCCCGGCGCCGCCAACGAGCAACGCCAACACCAGCACCAAGGCCACGCGTGTCCATGGCCGCTTCAACATAGGCGATCTCCGGTGGGAAATTGATGCCAGGATGGGCAGCGATCTCCACGAATGGCCGGGTTTTACAGCATCGGGCCTGGTTGACCAAACGGCGTCCTGCAGGGCCTTGGAACCGCTGCCGGCGCCCCAACGCCGTCGCGACCGCGACGCCGCTCGCCCCAGCGCCTTCGGGCCGCGGCACCGGCACCGTACCCGAGGTTCAGCACCCCCCACATGAGGGGGGTTAGAAGTCCCCACCGTTGGCACAGGTCGCTACATTCCAAGATCAAACTCTGCCGACATTCCATGCACCCGATTCAGTTCCGCACACACTGGCCCCGCATCGTGGCCGCCTGGTTGCTGTGCGCCACGGGCCTGGCCCAAGCCACCTACGTGGTCGGCACCTGGGACCCTGTCTACGGCGCGCCTTTTGCCAACCTGGGCTGGCGGGGTTCGGCCACCGTTCAGGCCGACCCTTCCTGCCTGGTGCTGCCAGGCATCGTGCCCAACAACGGCATCGCCTGCCCTTTGATGACGGTGATCAACGCCACCGTCGAGTTCTATGACATCAGCACACCGCTGATCACGGCAGAAACGCTGGACTTCACGAACGCCGTGAACCTGAACCTGCTCAGCGTGGTGGCCGGCAACCAGTCCGATGGCTTTGTGATGACGTCCAGCGGCGTGGTGCCAAGTTCCACCCCGCTGGCCAACTATTTGGGATTCCCGGCCCAATTTGCGCTCGAGATCCAGTTCTCCGGTGGTCTGAGCACCGCCGTGCTGTACTGGGGCGTACCGCAAGAAGCCGAACTGGTGGGACGCAACGACCCGCGCTACCCGGCCCACCTGCGCTTCACGACCATGCCCGACCCGACGCCAGTGTCTGAGCCAGCTTCGCTGGCCATGGTGGGCATGGCGTTGATCGGCTTGGCGCTGACCCGCCGGCGCCGGGCCTAACTTTCAAGCACCGCGGGCGATAGGCCCAAAGCGGCCTGCGCCGCATCGCCCAGCGTGGTGGCCACGCCGGCCGCCTCGGCCACCGCCCAACCCCAGTCGCCCAACTGGGCTTGCAACGAAGCCTGCACCACCTGGCAGTGCACCTGCGCTGCGGGTGCGCGCGGCAAGCCCAGGGCGCGCCGGGCCTGCGTCGCCGCCGCCAACAGACAGGCGCCGCGCTCGTGTTGGCCCAGGGCCAGCGCCAGGTCGGCATGGTCTTCCAGCGCGCCCACCAACTCGGCGCGCATCTCGTAACGCACAAAGGCCTGCAGCGCCTGTTCGAGCAAGGACCGCGCGGTGCCGACGTCGCCAGACGAGCGCAGTGCCAGCCGGCCCAGCGCGGCCAGCGCCTTGGCTTCGCCGCGCCGGTCGCCGGCGTCGTGGCCCAGCTGCAGCGAGCGCTGCAGGTGCAGACGGGCCTGGGCAGCGTCGCCCTGCGCCAGGGCGGCCTCGCCCAGCAGCAGTTCGCAGTCGCCTTCGGCTTCGGGGTAAGCCAGAGATCGCGACAGTGCCAGGCTTTCTTGCAGCAGCTCGAGCGCCAGGTCGGCATCGCCCAGCACCAGGTGGATGCGCCCCAGATGCTGCAGCCCAATGGCCTCGCCCTGGCGGTGACCGAGTTGGCGAAACAGCGGCAACGCCTCCTGCTCGGCCGCCAGCGCCGCGGCGGCTTGACCGGTGGCCAGCCGGGCCAGCGCCAGTGTCGACAGCGTGTTGGCGATGCCCGCGGTGTCGCTCGAAGCCCGGCGCAGCGCCAGACTGGTCTCGAGCAGCTGCTCGGCCTCGGCCGGGTCGCCCTGCGCGTCGGCCAGCACCGCGCCGACGTACAGCGTGTGCGCGCGCGCCATGTCCGAGGCCTGCACCGCCGGCAGCGCCAGCGCGCTGCGGATGTGTTCGCGGCCCTCGCTGAGGTAGGCCCGCAGCACCCAGAAACCCTGCAGCGCCACCGCCAACTTGGCCGCCAGCAGCGGCTCCGCGCCGCCCTGCCGGGCCAGCGCCATGGCGGCGCGCAGGTTGTCCAGGTCGGTTTCGACACGCTGCACCCACAACGCCTGCTGCTGCCCCTGCAAACCATCGCGGGCCTGCTTGGCCACGTTGAAGAAATGTTCACAGTGGCGGCTGCCGATGCGGACGGCGTCGCCCGATGACTGCAGCTTGTCCAGCGCGTACTCGCGCAGCGTCTCGAGCATCACGTAGCGCGTGCCGCCGTCGGCCGAGCCGCTGGCATCCAGCGTGACCAGCGAGTGTTCGACCAGCCGGTCAACCAGGTCGAGCACGTCCATCGGGTCCAGCGGCTCGGCACCGCACACCGCCTCGGCGGCCGCCAGGTCGAAGCCGCCGCTGAACACGCCCAGGCGCTGCAGCAGCGTCTGTTCGGCTGGCGCCAACAGGTCGTAGGACCAGTCGACCAGCGCGCGCAGCGTCTGCTGACGCTGTTGCAGACCGCGGTTACCGCCGGTCAGCAGTTTGTAGCGGTCCTTCAGGCGCGCGTTGATGTCGGCCACCGACAAGGAGCGCACCCGCGCCGCCGCCAGCTCCAGGGCCAGCGGGATGCCCTCGAGCCGCGTCACCAGCTCGGCCACCGCGCGGGCCTGCCCGGCGTCGAAGACGAAGTCGCTGCGGTGCGCCCGCGCACGCTCGACAAAAAGCTGCACCGCAGGCAGCCGCGCCAGTCCGGCCAGGTCGGTCAGGTCGGGCTGCAGGCCGGGCACCCGCAGCGGCTGAACGGCATAGGTCTGCTCGCCACTGACCCGCAGCGCGGCGCGGCTCGAGGTGAGCAGGCGCAGCTGCGGGGCGGCCCGCAACAGCGCCTGCGCCAGCTCGGCGGCGGCCTCGACGAGGTGCTCGCAGTTGTCGACGATGAGCAGCAGGCAGCGGTCCTGCAGCGCCGTGCACAGCGCCTGCAGCAGCGTACGGCCCGGTTGCTCCTGAACCTGCAGCAGGCGCGCCGCCTCGGCCACCACCAGCGCTGGCTCGCGCAGCGGCGACAGGTCCAGGAACCAGGCGCCATCGGGGAAGTCGCCCATCAATTCGGCCGCCACCTGCAGCGACAGCCGCGTTTTGCCCAGGCCGCCCATGCCCAGCAGCGTGACCAGGCGGGCCGTCTGCAGCGCGGCCTTGACTTCGTCGAGTTCGCGGTCGCGGCCGTGAAAGGACGTGGCCTGCGGCGGCAGGTTGTTGGGCAGCTCGCGGCGCGGCAACCAGCGCTCGTTGTGGCGCACCACGCGGTAGGCCTTGTCGCTGTCGGGCAGCGTGGCATAGGGCGGCGCACCGGCCTCGAACAGCTCGACCGGGTCGGCCACGCCCTTCAGGCGCCAAAAGCCGTGCGAGTGCATGCCCTTCGAAGGCCGCACCACCGCCGCGCCGTCCAGCGCCTGGCAGGCCTGACCGCTGAGCAGGGTCTGGCCGCCGCGGGCCAGCGCCATGATGCGCGCTGTGGTCGGCTTGGCCAGCCCGTCGACTTCGAGCGGCTTGGCGCCCCGCGTCACATCGGCCTGGCTGTTCTCGCGCAACAACACCGTGCCCACGTGCAGCCCGGCCCGCGCCTGCAGCGGGTGCGGCAGGCGCGCCAGCGCGGCGTGGTACGCGTGGGCATAGGCCAGCGCGTCGGCCACCTGTTCGAACAGCAGCAGCATGCCGTCGGTCTTGTCGATCTCGCGGCCCTGGTGCGGCAGCAGCAGGTCGCGCGCGGCGCGGTCGTGGTCGTTCCACAGCGCGGCCATGCGCTCGTCGCCCAGCGCCTGCGACAGCTGCGTGCTGTCGACGACGTCGGTCAACAACAACGCGCGCCACTCGTTGCTGTGGGCCGGTGCGGGCGCGCGCGGGGTCACCGGTTTGGACCTGGAAGGTTCAGGCGCGGGCCAGACCGGCGGCGGTGTTCATCTGCTCGGGCGCCACACCCAGGCTGGCCGCCGCGTCCAGGATCTCCTGCCAGGTGGTGGCGTCCACCAGCACGCCCGCCAGGCTGCGCTCGGCCCGCGCGGCGCGTTCGGCGTCGCCGGCCACCTGCACCGGCGCATGGCCGTCACGCGGCGGGCTGGCCTGCACCCAGTCGAGGAAGGCTTGCGCCTGCTGCTCGAAGTCTGCCGTGGCACCGAGCGCCGCCGGGTCGATCAACACGCTGAGCATGCCGTTGAGCACGCGCATGCGGCCGTCGGCTGGCTGGTGGCAGGTCATGCCCGCAGCCAGCGCGCCACCCAGCAGTTCGCACATCAAGGCCAGGCCGTAACCCTTGTGGCCCCCCAGCGCGCCGCCGAAGGTCAGCAGCGCACCAAAGGGTGGCACCACCGAATAGCGCGGGTCGGTGGTGGGCTGACCCTGGTCGTCGATCAGTTGCCCCGGCTCGACCACCAAACCCTGGTTGTGCGCGACCCGCGTCTTGCCCTGGGCGATGGCGCTGGTGGCGAAGTCCAGGATCACCGGCGGCCGACCCGGCAGCGGCACACCGGCGCAGAAGGGGTTGGTGCCAAAGCGTGCATCGGCGCCGCCGTGTGGTGCAACGATGGGGCGCGCCATGACGTTGACGAAGTGCAGCGACACCAGGCCGGCCTGGGCCACCTGCTCGGCCCAGGCGCCGATGCGGCCCAGGTGGTGGGCGTTGCCCAGGGCCACGATGCAGCTGCCGTGGCGGCGCGCCCGTTCGATGCCCAGCGCCATGGCCTGCGCGCCAATCACCTGGCCAAAGCCGGCGTCGCCGTCCAGGCGCAGCAGGCTGCCTCCGTCGTGCACCACGCGCACCGCGGTGTTGGGTTTGAGTCCGCCTTCGAGGTAGGCCTTGGCGTAGCGCGGCAGCATGCCGATGCCGTGCGAGTCGTGGCCGGTGAGGTTGGCGTCGACGAGGTTGCCGACCACCGCTTCAACCTCGGCCGGCGCGCTGCCAAAACCGCGCACCAGCAGGCGCATCGCCTGCTGCAGGCGGGCCAGTTCGATCCGATGGGTGTCGCTCATGTGTGAAGTTTGCGCTTGAAGTCGCCGCCGCTGCGGCGGACGCCGATGATGCCGCCAAAACAGGATCCCTTCCGCGCCGCCGGACTTCAGGCGCCCGAGAATTTGCCGGCGGCCGCCCTGGGCTGGGGTGGCCGCTTGTGGATCAAGGTTCGCCCAGGCTTGATGACCCTGGATGCGGCGCGGCGCCGGGCCCCTGGCGCGGGGGTTGCACGTCGCCGTCGCGCGCGGTGTGGCCCAGCACGATGCGTGCGCCGCGCTGATAGGTCCAGTAGGCCCAGGCCCAATTCATCAGCACCGAGAGGCGGTTGCGAAAGCCGATCAAGAAGAACACGTGCGCAGCCAGCCAAAACCACCAGGCCAGCAAGCCCGAGAACTGCCAGCCGCGCAGGTCCACCACCGCCGCCATGCGGCCGATCGTGGCCAGGTTGCCGTAGTCGGCGTAAACAAAGGGCTTGGCCAGGCCGGCTTTGCCGCGCAGCCGCGCCCGCACGGTGTCAGCCACATAACGCCCCATTTGTTTGGCAGCCGGGGCCACGCCCGGCACTGGTCGTCCGTTGGCTTGCTGCAGCGCGGCCAGGTCGCCGGCCACGAACACCTCGGGGTGGCCGGGCAGCGTCAGGTCGGGGTTGACGCACACCCGGCCGGCCCGGTCTTGTTCGCCGCCAAGCAAGGCGCCGAGCGACGAAGCGGCCACACCCGCAGCCCACAGCACGGTGCGGCAAGGCACCCAGTCGGGCCCCAGGCGGTAACCCTCGGACGTGATGTCGGCTACGGGCGTGCCGCACAGCACCTGCACGCCCAAAGCCTGGAGCTGGGCCAACGTGCGGGCTTGCAGCCGGGGCGGGAAGCTGCTCAGCACGGCTGGGCCGGCTTCAATCAGCCGCACCTGGGCTTGGCGCGGGTCGATGCGGCGGAACTCCTGGCGCAAGGTGTGACGCGCGATCTCGGCCAGCGTGCCGGCCAGTTCCACCCCCGTGGGCCCGCCGCCCACCACGGCAAAGTGCAGACAAGCCTGTTGCTCGGCGGCGGACGTGGCGGCCTCGGCGCGTTCAAAGGCCAACAGCAGGCGGCGCCGGATCAGCAGCGCGTCGTCCAGCGTCTTGAGCCCGGGCGCGTGCGCGGCCCACGCATCGTGGCCAAAGTAAGCGTGCGTGGCGCCGCTGGCCACCAGCAGTTGGTCGTAGGACAGCGTGGCGCCGTGGCTCAGCGTGACCTGTCTCGTGACGGTGTCGATGCCACTGACTTCGGCCATCAGCACGCGGGCGTTGGCCTGGTCCCGCAAGATGTGCCGCAGCGGCGCGGCGATATCGGGCGCCGACAGCCCGGCCGTGGCCACCTGGTACAGCAAGGGCTGGAACAGGTGGTGGTTGGCGCGGTCGATGACGGTGATGTCCAGCGCCGCATCGGCCAAAGCGCGGGTCGCCCACAGGCCGGCAAAACCGCCACCGATCACCACCAGGTGGGGGCGAGCTGGGTGGCCAGGTCTTGGCGCGTGGACGCTGGGCGTTTTTAGCTGGAGCATGGTGCGATTGTGCAGAGCCCGCCAGGCACTGCGCACCGCGCAACCTGCACCACCCGCCGCCTTCACAGCTTCATCTTCAGCCCAATCCCAACAGCCCAGGCCGGTTGGCGCGGGCCGGCGGCGTCGCGCAGCGGCCAGAAGTGGCCCACCATCAGTTCGCCCAAGAGCCAGTTTTGATGCACAGGCTGTTCCCACTTGGCCAGCAGGCCGCGGTCGGAAACGATGACACCGGGGCCGCGCTGGCTGGTGCCGCTGAACAAGGCCTCGACCGACACCTGATGGCGGTCCGTCACCAGCGCATACAGGCCCAGGCTGCTGGACCACTGGGTCGCCTTGGCTTCCTGCGTCGTGGTGGTGGCATTGAGCCAGCGCAACGCCAGCGTGCGGTTCAGTGTGCTGTCCAGTGACAGCGCGGTGGTCAGGCCAAAACGGTCCTCGCGGGTCCAGAACAGCGTTTGGCGAAAGTCCAGCGCATGGCCCGGTGCCAGCACCCAGGGCACGATGTAGCGGGCCTGGGCATAGGGTTTCAGACGCCGGCCGAGCCCGACCCGGAAGTCCAGCCACTCTTGCAGGGTCAGACCCAGACCGGCCAACAAGGTGCGCTGCGTGGGGCCGCCGCCGGTTTGCAGGCGCAACGGGTCGGACAGGCCGTCGGGCGTGTCGCGTTGCACCTCGCGTGCGTCGTCGCGGCCGATGAACAGGTAGGCCTGCTGCTCCACGTTGGGCAGGCGGTAGCGCGCGCTGAAGCGCAGATCGACATCCATCTTCTGGTCCTGGCGTTTGAAGGCCACCAGGCTCAGGCGGCCATGGGTCACCGAGCCGCCTTCTTCAAAGGGCTTGTTGCCAAACCAGCTGTCGACGCCACGGGCCAGCCATTTGGCGCCGGCCTGGGCGTTGTGGCGAGCGGCGGCCAGCACCTCGGGCGCAGATGGCGGTGCGGACGGCAGTGCCGAGGGCGGCTCGGCAGCCGGCATGGGTGGCTGCGCTGCAGTCGAGTCGGGTGCCTGCGCGCCCACCATGCCATGGCAGCACAGCACCAGCAGCCCAAGCGCCCACCCGGTCGCCGGCCGCTGACGAACAGGGACCTGGCGTGAGGCTTTTGATTCCGCCATCGAGCGTTTCTCCTTGGGCTGGGCTGCGACCGTGCGACGCCGATTTTCTGCGCCGGGCCGAGTGTGCACGCGCATCCCCGACGCCGTCTGTGCGCCAAGCGGTGCCGAAAAACCCCACCCGGCCTGGCGCCCCGCTGAGCAGACAATCTGCCGGTGAATCTCTCTTCGACAACCGCCCAAAGTTATCTCGGCCTGGACGCCGGCGGCACCCAGACCCGCTGGGCGGTGGTCAGCGCCAGTGGCCAGCTGCTGCGCAATGGGCAGGTGGCGGGCCTGTCGGGTTTGTTGCTGCAAAGCGTTGCTGGCCGCGCGGAAGTGGCCGCGGTGCTGGACGGCCTGGCGCAGGCCACCGGGCCACTGGCCGGCGTGGTGGTGGGCGCCACGGGCTTCGACACCACCCAGGCACCGGTCTTGTGCGACCTGGTGGCGCACGCGCTGAGCCTGCCGGCCCGTCAGGTGCTGGCCATGACCGACATCGAACTGGTCTGTCACGCCGCCTTTGCGCCCGGCCAGGGCATCGTGGTCTACGCCGGCACCGGCTCGGTTGCCGCGCACCTCGACACCACCGGCACGCTGCACCGTGTGGGTGGGCGTGGTGTCATCGTCGACGACGCCGGTGGCGGGCACTGGATTGCCCGCGAAGCGCTGCGCCAGGTCTGGCGCGCACAAGACGAACAGCCCAGCGCGGGCGCGCACTCAGCCCTGGCCCAGGCCCTGTTCCAGGTGGTCGGTGGCAGCGACTGGGCCCACACCCGCCGGTGGGTGTATGGCGCCACGCGCGGCGAACTGGGCACCCTGGCGCTGGCGGTGGCCAGCGCCGCCGCCACCGACCCCGAGGCGCTGGCGCTGCTGCGCGCCGCCGGTAACGAACTGGCGCGCCTGGCCCAGCCGCTGTTGCGTCGCCATGGGCCCCTGCCGGTGGCCTTGGCCGGCCGCGTGTTTGACCTGCACCCCGCCATCGCGACCCAGCTGCAAAACGCCTTGCCCGTGGCCACCCCGGTCCACCGCCTGACCCATCCGGCCCACCTGGCAGCGGCGCAGCTGGCCGCCCGAAGGGCCCCGCCGTGAAAACCTGCTGCTGGGTCCACGCCAACCCGAGCCCAGGCTGCCCGTTCACCGCCAGGCAGCGCCTGTCTCTGTGGCCGATCGCCTGGCTGGCCCTGCTGACCTTGCTGGCCCTGGGCGGCTGCGCCAGCACCACACCCGGCGGCGTACTGATCGACACCAGCCACACCGCCAAGGGCCAGGACAGCCGGGTGATGTTCCTGATCCTGCACTACACGGTGGCTGACCTGCCCATTTCGCTGCACGTGCTGACGCAGCAGAACGTCTCGGCGCACTACCTGCTGACCGACGAGAGCCCACCGCGCATCTACCGCCTGGTCGACGAAGAACGCCGCGCCTGGCATTCGGGCGTCAGCGGCTGGAAGGGGCAGCGCTTGCTCAACGCCGCCAGCATCGGCATCGAGATCGTGCATCCGGGTTTCAAGCTGGGGCCGGACCAGCAGCGCATCTACCAACCTTTTCCGCAGGCCCAGATCGACGCGCTGATTCCGCTGGTCAAGGACATCGTGGCCCGGCACCAGATCCGGCCCGACCGCGTGCTGGGCCATGGCGAGGTCACACCGGCCTACAAGGAAGACCCCGGCCCCACCTTCCCGTGGCAACAGCTGGCCAAGGCGGGCATCACACCGCCCTGGCCCGACGCCACGCGGGTGGCCGATCAACGCGCGCTGTATGAAGCCCAGCTGCCCGACGCCAGCTGGTTTCAGGCCGCGCTGCTGCAATGGGGCTATGTCTTTGAACGCACGGGCGTCTGGGACGCCGCCAGCCAGCGGGTGCTGATGAACTTTCAGATGCGCTACCGGCCCAGCAACCACAGCGGCCAGCCCGATGCCGAGAGTGCAGCGCTGCTCTTTGTGCTGAACAACCCCACTGCGCCCAAGCCTTGATGGCAGATCGCCCGCCCGTGTTCAAGCGCCCACTCACCGAAGGCACAGCCACCTTGCGCGCGGCCCTGCCCAGCGACGCGTCGGCGGTGGCCGCGGTGTTGATCGAGTCCCGGCGTGTGCTGATGCCGTTTGCACCGTCGGCCCACACCGACGACGATGTGCGCCAGTGGGTGCAGGGCCGGCTCTTGCCGAGCGGCCAGGTCACCGTGGCGCTGGTGGACCACACGGTGGTGGGCGTGCTGGCGGTGTCGCAAAGCGGTGGCGTCGCGTGGATCGACCAACTCTACGTGCACCCGGCGCAGGTGGCGCGTGGCATCGGCAGCGCCTTGCTCAGCCAGGCGCTGGCCCCGCTGCCACGGCCAGTGCAGCTCTACTGCTTTCAGGCCAACACCCGGGCCCGCTGCTTTTACGAAAGGCGCGGCTTTGTTGCGCTGAGCTTCGGCGACGGTGCGGGCAACGAAGAAGGCTGCCCCGATGTGCTTTACCGGCTGCAAACGCCATGAAAGGCGCTGGCATCCGCCGATCCGTCATCCGTTCGGCCATTCAGGCAGCCATTCAGGCAGCCCTTCAGACGGCCAGTTTGCTGGCAGCGGTGGCCTTGACGGCTTGTGTGGCCACGCCCTCGCTGCCCGAGGCTGCGGCGCCTGCCAGTGCCAGCGGGCCGGCGGTGCCCGGCACGGTGCCAGGCACCGCGCCGCCGGCCACCCCACCCACGGGCACGCTGGCCGCGCCGCAACTGCAGGCCAGCGAACTGCCACCGCCCGACCCACGTGAATTCCGCGCCGCCTGGGTGGCCAGCGTGGCCAACATCGACTGGCCCAGCAAACCCGGCCTGAGCGCCGACCTGCAACGCAGCGAGGCGCTGGCCATCCTGAACCGTGCCCAGAGCCTGGGTCTGAACGCGCTGATCCTGCAGATTCGCCCGGCCGGTGACGCGCTTTACCCTTCGGCCCTGGAGCCCTGGAGCGAGTACCTCACCGGCGAACAGGGCAAGCCGCCGCAGCCGCTGTACGACCCGTTGGCCTTCTGGGTGCAAGAGGCGCACCGCCGCGCGCTCGAGCTGCACGTCTGGTTCAACCCCTACCGGGCGCGCCATTCGTCGGCCAAGACGCCCCAGGTGGCGCCTCACCTGGCGGTCCGCCAACCCGCACTGGTCAAACGTTATGGCGAACAACAGTGGATGGACCCGGGCGAGCCCGCCGCCGCCGCCCACACGCTGGCGGTGATGGCCGACGTGGTGCGCCGCTACGACATCGACGGCGTGCACATCGACGACTATTTCTACCCCTACCCGGTGAGCGTGCCGCCGGGCGCAGGCGGCGTGGAGCAAGCCTTCCCCGACGAAGAGTCCTATGCCCGCTACCGGCTGGGCGGTGGCCAACTTGCGCGCGACGATTGGCGGCGCGCCAACGTCGACGCGCTGGTGCAGCAGATCTACAGCACCGTGCACCTGATCAAACCCTGGGTGCGCGTGGGCATCAGCCCGTTTGGTGTGGGCAAGCCCGAGCGCCGGCCGGCCGGTGTGGTGGGCTTCAGCCAGTACGACAAGCTGTATGCCGATGTCGAACGCTGGCTCAGCGCCGGTTGGCTGGACTACCTGGCGCCGCAGCTGTATTGGCAGATCAACCGCGAGGGCCTGCAGTTCCCGCTGCTGCTGGACCATTGGGTCACCGAAAACACCCAGGGCCGCCACCTGTGGCCGGGCCTGTTCACCAGCCTGGTCACCAAGGGCGAACCGGCGGCCAGCGCCGGGCCGCGGGTCTGGCCGGCGCGCGAAATCACCGAACAAATTCAATTGCAACGCCAACGCGGCGCACGCGCCGGTGGGCACATTCACTTCAGCATGGCGGCGCTGATGCAAGACCGCGATGGCCTGGCCACCCAGCTGCAAAACGGCCTCTACGCGCAGGCCGCGCTGGTGCCGGCCACGCCTTGGCTGGTCGACGCTGCGCCGGGCACAGCGGCCGCGCCCCTGCTGCGCCGCCAGGGCGAGCGCATCACCATCGAAGCTGCACCCGGTCCTGACCCTGCTCGCTGGTCGGTGTGGATGCGCACCGGCGGCCACTGGCGATTTCAGGTGCTGCCTGGCGCACAGCGCAGCCTGCCGCTACCCGTCGGCACCGACCGCGTGGCCGTGAGCGCCATCAACCGCGTGGGCGCGGCCAGCGCGCAGCACCTCTTGAAGCTGGGTTCGCCATGAGCACGCCAGGCCGTCTGGAGCCCAATCTGGAGCCCAAAACTGCCGTTCACAGCACGAAGGCACACCCATGACCCCCTTGCGCACCGAGCAGCCCCACCCCGACCACCCCGAACTGGACCGCTACGACACCGGCAAGCTGGTCAGCACCCTGATCGCCGACCAGGCGCTGGCCGCTGGCGCGGTGCAAGCCGCCAGCGCTGCGTTGGCCCAGGCGGTGCAAGCCGCCGTGCCGCGCCTGCAGGCTGGGGGCCGGCTCATCTATGTGGGCGCCGGCACCAGCGGCCGCCTGGGTGTGCTGGACAGCGTGGAGCTGCAGCCCACCTTCAGCTGGCCGCGTGAACGTTCGCCCGCGCTGCTGGCCGGTGGCGAAGGCGCCATGTTCAAGGCCGTCGAAGGCGCCGAAGACCGCACCGATCAAGGTGCAGCCGACCTGCTGGCCCTGCGGCCCACGGTGCACGACGTGGTGTTGCTGCTGGCTGCTTCGGGCAGCACGCCCTATGCGCTGGGCGCCGCCGCCGCCGCCCGTGCTGCGGGCGCGCTGACGGTGGGCATCGTCAACAACCCCAGTGCGCCTTTGGCCGCGGCCTGCGAACTGGGCGTGGTGCTGGACACCGGGCCCGAGGTCATCAGCGGCAGCACCCGGCTGAAGGCCGGCACGGCGCAGAAGATCGCGCTCAACACCTTCAGCAGCGCGGTGATGGTGCGGCTGCACAAGGTTTACGGCAACCTGATGGTCGACCTGCGGGCCACCAACCACAAGCTGGTGCAGCGCGCGCTGCGGCTGACCGTGCGCGCCACGGGCGCGGCCGAGCCCGACGCCCAAGCCGCGCTGGCGCAGTGTGGCTCCAGCGTCAAGGTGGCCATCGTGATGCTGAAAAAGGGCGTGGACGCCGAACACGCGCAAGCGCTGCTGGCCGCAGCCCAGGGCAGCGTGCACGGGGCCGTCGCAGATTGAGTGGGCGGCGACGCCATGCCACGCCGCGCCACCCCGGGTCCGGCTGCTGAGCCCCAACGCCTGAAGGAGCTGCCGTGACCGATCGGTTTCGCTCGCTGGACGTTTTTCGCGGCGCCACCGTGGCGTTGATGATCCTGGTCAACAACCCCGGCAGCTGGAACGCGCTGTACCCACCGCTGGCCCACGCGCCCTGGCATGGCTGCACGCCCACCGACCTGGTCTTTCCCTTTTTCTTGTTCGCGGTCGGCAACGCGCTGGCCTGGGTGATGCCTGGCCTGCAAGCGGCCGGTGCAGCGGTGTTCTGGCCTCGTGTGCTGCGCCGCACGGCGGTCATCTTCGCCCTGGGCTTGCTGCTCAATGCCGCGCCCTTCGTGCGCTGGGACGCCCAGGGCGACCTGGTGCTGCGCAGCTGGGAAACGCTGCGCTGGATGGGGGTGCTGCAACGCATTGCGCTGTGTTTTGGCGCGGCGGCCGTGATCGTCTGGGTGTTGGACCGCAGCCACCCGCGCGACGCCGCCAAAGCGCCCGCCGTACCCCGGGCCACAGGGCCGCTCTGGGCTTGTGCCGCCCTGTTGATCGGCTACGCCGCGGCCTGCCATGGCTTGGGCGCGGTGGGCGACCCCTTCAGTCTGCAGGGCTGGTTTGGCACGGCGCTGGACATCCAGCTGCTGGGCGCAGACCACCTGTACCGCGGCGAGGGCCAGCCCTTCGACCCCGAAGGCCTGGCCAGCACCGCGCCCGCGGTGGCCCAGGTGCTGCTGGGCTGGTGGGTCGGCCACAGCCTGGTGGGGCGGCGGCTCGACGCCCAGGTGGTGTCCCGTCTGTGCCTGTGGGCGGTGGCGCTGCTGGTGGCCGCCTACCTGTGGCAACTGGACATGCCCCTCAACAAGAAGATCTGGACGCCCAGCTACGTGCTGCACACCACCGGCCTGGCGATGCTGGCCTTGGCGGTCTGCATCCACCTGATCGAGGTTCGGGCGCGGCCTGCCGAACTGCGCGTCTGGGTGCGCTTTTTCGAAGTCTTTGGCCGCAACCCGCTGTTGCTGTTTGTCCTGAGCGGCCTGGTGCCGCGTTTCCTGGGCCTTTGGCGTTGGCAGGCCGGCGTCGACGCGCTGGGCGCCCCGGTTTGGACGTCGCCCTTGCCTTGGCTCTACCAAGCCGTGTTGCGGCCCTTGACGACCGACCCTCGCCTGGCTTCTTTGGTGTTCGCCTGGGTCCAGGTGTTGGTCTACGCCGCTTTGGCCTGGTGGCTCGACAAGCGCAGAATTCACATCCGCGTGTAAGCGCTGTCATTTTGAAGCAGCAAAACCACTATCCTCTGCCTTCAGTTCCAATAATGGAAGCACGGCACGGGCGTGCGGCTCGCCCCAAGTGAAGGCCAGGCTGCCGGCTCGATAGCGCATTCCCGCTCACACATGCCACTGCATTACCAACAAACCCGCGACGAGAGCGCGGCCCTGCTGAAGCGGGTGATTGCCGAGATGGGCCAGCACGACGCGCCCTTCTCGCCCATCACCTTTGCGGTTTGGTATGAGCACTTTGCGGGCATCAACCCCAACTTGTCGCTGGCCATGAAAACCAGCCTGGCAGGCAGCACCCGCCTGACCGCCGGCCAGATCGAGCACCTCTACCAAAACCACCTGGCCGACCCCAGCGCCGAAGTGGCCCAGGCCACGGCCGCGCAAGTCACCCGCGTGATGGGCAACATGGCCCAGAAGGCCGAGGCAACCGGTCGCGACGCGGCGGCTTATGGTTTGCAATTGGAAGGGCTGAGCCAGGCCCTCAGCAACGACGATCAAGGCGACCGCAACGCCAACCTGACACCCCATCTGGACCAGGTCGCCAGTGGCACCCATCGCATGCAAGAGGTCACGGCTGCACTGGCTCAGGCGGTGGCCGAGGGGCAGTTGGAAGTTCAGCGCCTGCGCGAAGCCCTCGACCGCTCGCGCGCCGAGGCCATCACCGACCCGCTGACCCAGTTGCTCAACCGCAAGGGTTTTGAAGACGCGATGCAGAGCATGCTGGCGGCCCCTGCACTGCCCGGCAAAGCCCACTGTCTGGTGATGCTGGACATCGACCACTTCAAACGGGTGAACGACAGCTACGGTCACCCGGTCGGCGACAGCGTGATCCAGTCCTTGGGCGTGCTGCTCAACCGCGTGGCCAAACAGCCCGGCATATCGGCCGCCCGCGTGGGTGGAGAAGAGTTTGCGCTGCTGCTGGCGCAAGGAACCGTCGCGCAGGCCGCCCAGCTGGCGCAAACCGTGCGCAGCCTGGTCAGCGCCACCAAGATCCGCAAGCGTGGCGCGCAGGAAGTGGTGGTCACCGTCACCATTTCGGCCGGCGTGGCCGCCTTGGGGCCGGACGATGACGCGGCCAGCCTGATGGCCGCGGCCGACGCCGCGCTGTACCGCTCCAAAGCCGGCGGACGCGACCGCGTCACCGTGGCCTGAGCCCCAGGTCCGCAACGACAACGCCCCGCACGGGGCGGGGCGTTGAAGGGGCGGGCACTGGCCGCCCGGGAAAAACTCCTTACTTCTTGGCGGCGCTGGCAGCGGCGGCAGCGGGCTTCGCGCCCTGGCCCGCCTTGGCTGCAGCGGCCTTCTCTTCCTTGTCTTTCTTGGCAGCGGCCTTCTTCTCTTCAGCACTCATCGCCGCCGGCTTGACCGGTGCAGCCGCGGGTGCCGGTGCGACCGCCGGTTTGGCGGCTTCGGCCTTGGCCGGCAAGGCAGCCGGCGCGGCTGGGGCCATGGCAGGCTTGGCCGGGGCCGCGGCCACCCCCTTGAAGGTGGTGCCGTTCACCGTCAGGCCCTCGGCCGAGAACTTGGCTGCATTGCCTTCACCCACGCCCTTGACGCGTTCAATGAAGTCGGACCAGTCCTTGAACGACCCCTTCTTGCGTTCATCCAGGATCTTGGCCGCGATGCCAGGCCCGATGCCCTTGACGCCATCCAGTTCCGCCTGACTGGCTTTGTTGACGTCCACGGCGGCAAAAGCCGCAGCGGCAAACACAGCCATCAGCAAAGCAACGATCTTCTTCAGCATGTTTTGTCCTCTATCTGTTGGTGAAGGCCCGCCGTCGGCGTGGAAGCCTGGGCAACACGCCGGTCTGGCTTGGCGCGCCATGCCACAACAGCCATCGCGCCCACTTGGTTGACAGCCCGACCGAAACTGGGGCTTTGACGGGTTCGACTGAAAGCGGCTGGGCCACGGTCGCAGGCTAAAGTTCACGCCCGCTCTGCACAGCGCCGCCTTGCTCACAGCGCCCAGTGAACCCTGCCCGATGGGCGCCAGCCGCCTTTCAATGAACACCACCGAACTCTTTCTGGTCGCGATGCTGATCGTCTTCACCCTGCCCTACTTGGTGTGGCGCTTGGGGCGCACCGAGTACTGGGCGCCGCTGGTGGTGGTGCAAATCATCGCTGGCATCGTGCTGGGCCCGGGCGTGCTGGGCGCGCAGTTTCCCGACTACTACGCCGGCATCTTCACGCCGGCGGTGATTCAAAGCCTGAACAGCGTGGCCTGGTGGGCGGTGACGCTGTTTGTCTTCATCGCCGGCATCGAACTCGACCTGCGGCAGGCCTGGCAGCACCGCTATGAAAGCGGCGTGACGGCGGGCTTGGCGCTGGGTGTGCCTTTGCTGCTGGGCTGTGGCGCGGCGGTGGCGATGCTGGCCACGTCGGCAGGCTGGATGGGACCGAAGGCCCAGACCTGGCAATTTGTGGCCGGCGTGGGCATGGCCTGCGCCGTGACGGCGCTGCCGATCTTGATCCTGCTGATGGAAAAGCTGGCCATCCTGCGCCAGCCCATCGGCCAGCGCATCCTGCGTTACGCCAGCCTGGACGACATCGCCATCTGGGGCGTGCTGGCGCTGATCCTGACCGACTGGGAGCGGGTCGGCAAACAGGCGCTGTTCCTGGCTGCGTTTGCTGTTCTGGCGGTGCTGCTGCGCCGCCTGATGCAGCGCCTGCCCGAGTCGGACCGCTGGTACGTCGCGCTGATCTGGTTGATCGCCTGCGCGCTGGGCGCCGACTGGTGCGGCCTGCACTTCATGGTCGGCGCCTTCCTGGCCGGTGCGGTGATCGACGCCCACTGGTTCAACCAGAACCAGATGGACAGCCTGCGCCACCACGTGCTGCTGGTCTTGATGCCGGTGTTCTTCTTGTCGACCGGTCTGCGCACCCAGTGGGACGTGGGCGGCGTGACCGTGTTCGTGGCTGCAGCCTGGTTGCTGGCGGCCAGCGTTGTCGGCAAGCTGCTGGGGCTGCACCTGGCCGGCCGGGTGCTGAAGTGGCAGCCGGGCGAGGCCAGCCTGATTGGCTGGCTGCTGCAGACCAAGGCCCTGATCATGATCATCTTTGTCAACGTGCTGCTGGACAAGCAGATCATCACCAACACCAGCTTCACCGCGCTGCTGTTGATGGCGGTGGCCAGCACCATGTTGACGGTGCCGGTGGTGACGCCGATGCTGCAAAGGCTGCAAGGTGTGTTGGGGCGCAGCGGATAGGTGAAAACGCCGCCGCGCGCGCCGCCAGTGCTGCAAGCGCCGTAAGCGCCGCATGGGCGCTGCAGCAGCCCAGCCCGTCCGATTCAGCCGCAAGAGATGATTTCAAGGTCAGGGCTCTGGACCTTGCCGGCGCCACTCAGCGGTCAGGGCCTGGCAGGTGCTGGCGACAACAACGGCGCGTGTTTTTGCAGGCGCTGCAACAACCGGGCCTGCGCCGGGTCGGCTTCGCCCAACGCCTGCGCCATGCGCAGCAGCGGCTCATAGGCGGGCCGGAAATCGGGGCTGAGGGCCAGCACCTCGAGCAGCGGCTCTTGCACCTGGGCCAGCATGCGGCGCAGGTCGGAACTGGGGCGCACATCGCGACCTGCGTGCAAAAACCGGTTGCGCGCCATCCAGTAGGCCGCCAGGCGCTGAAGGCTCGCAGGCTCGGCATCGACCAGGTGTTCAGCCGGGCCTGTCGACAGCTCAGCCAGCAGTTTGAACAGGCGCTCACGCGGCAGCGAGTCGGGCGCGTAGGTGACGCGCGGTGCCAGGTAAGCGACCACCGGGTGGTCGTCGGTGTTGAACGGCGCGCTGGCCGACCAGGCTGCCAGGGACTTGGGCCCAGCCACCACACTGCCCAACACAGCCCATTCATCGCCCAGGCCGAACGCGGCCGCGCTGCGCTCAAGCCGCGCTCGGGACAGCCGTTGGCGCACATCGGCAAAAGAAAGGCGGCTGCCGTCAGCGCGCCCGACCAGGCCCAGCACCGGTGTGTCCAAGCTGTTGGTGGCCAAGACGGCAAAGGCGCCCGGATAGACCGTGGTGTAGCTGCGCACGATGCTGCGCAGCGTGTCCAGGTCCATTTGATGCAACGGCAACCACTGACAGAACAGACCTTGTGGCTCCAAGCGCGCCTTGACCGCCGCAAAGTGCTCCACGGTGTAAAGCGCAGCAGAGCCACTGCGCGCCGGGTGGAAGTTGTCTGACACCACGATGTCGTAGGTCGCGCCCGCAGTTCCCCCATCGGCAGCGTCGCCGGCACTGCGCGCAGGCCGGTTGGGACCAACGCGTACAAAACGGCGCGCGTCAGCCACCTGCACCCGCAGCCGCGGGTGGTTGGCGCCGACGGCCAGATCGGGCGTGAAGAGCGCCGCAGCGCGCACCACCTCAGGCAGCAGTTCGACCACGTCCACCGTCAGGTCGCGATCCTGTGCAGCAGCGAAAGCCGTGACGCCGGTGCCCAGGCCCAGGAACAGCGCGCGGCTCGGGGCCGGGTGCAGCAGCAGCGGCAACAGCGCCTGACGGCTGTCGGCCAGCGCGCTGTGGCTGCTGCCCTCCTGCTGGCGGTTGTCGATGTGCAGGCGCTGCACGCCGGTGGCGTCTTCCACCACGCTCACGGCAGCCAGCGCACCTTCTTCAAAGTGAATCAACCGAGCGCCCTCGGGCAAGTCCACCGTCACCAAGGGCGGGGCCCACCACGCCAGCGCCATGACCGCGCCCGCCAAGGCCCAGGCTGGCGGCAGTCGCAACGCCACCCGTGACAGCAGCAGCAGGTAACCCAGGGCCACCAACAACAGCGCCCACTTGGCACCCAGCGTGGTGAGCAAGACCACGCCCAGCAGGGGTGGCGCCAGCGCGGCGCCCAGCGTGTTGATGCCAAACGCGCGACCCAGCCCCATCCCGACGGCTGCAGCCTGCCGCGCCAGCGCACTGAACAGCGCGCCCATCACCAAGGTCGGCAGCCCAAAGGCCAACAGGGCCAGCGCGGCTTCGCCGGCCAGCGCTGCAGCCATGCCCGAACCCCAGCTGGTCTGCAAGGCATCACGCAGCGGCAGCAGCGCCCACAAGCTGGCAGTCCCCAACAAGCAGGCCAAGACCAACAACAGGAGCAAACGGTCGCGCAAGGCGACGCTGGGTTCACGCCCGCGCAGTGCGCGGTGCAGCCAGGCGGCGCCGGCTGCCGTGCCGACCAGGTAGACCGCCAGCAGCAGGGCCACGGTGTAGACCGTGTTTTCGGCCACCTGGCTGAGGGCGCGCACCACCAGCACCTCGTAACCAATGCCCAAACACCCGGTACTGCCCAGCAGCAGCGCCAGGTGGCGCGTCGGCAAGGCCGCTGCCGTAGCGGGTTGGTGCAGGGTTGCGGACTGGCGCCAGGCCTTGGGCTCCTGTTCTGATGCTGCCCCAGTGCCAACACCCCAACTGGCCGCGCCACCAAAGACCCACCAAGCCAGTGCAGCACTGGCCAGGTTCAGACCGGCGCAAAGGGCGGCGGTGGTGCTCAGCCCCCAGCCCGGCACCAGCCAGAAGGCCGCTGCCAGCACACCCACCACGGCGCCCAGTGTGTTGGCCGCGTAGAGCGCCGCGACAGCGTCGCGGGTGCGCGAAGCGCGGGCCAGCACGCGCTCCAGGGCCGGCAGGGTGGCACCCATGGCGGCGGTGGCGGGCAGCAGCATCAGCAGCGTGCCCACAAAGGCCACGCCCCACTGCCAAGCCAACGAAGGGTGCGCGCCCGTCAGTGACAACAAGGCGCTGCTGGCCGGCGTGAGCAGCCCCAGCAGCAGCAGACTCCAAACCGCAATGACCGCTTCACAAACCACATACCAACGCAGCGGCTGCAGGCTGCGCTGGATGGCCGGGCCCAGCGCCAGCGCCCCCAGCGCCAAGCCGCCAAAAAACGCCGTCACCACCCCCAGCATCGCCGCCGCTTCATGTCCCAGCCAGGCGGCGTTCTGCTGCGTCCAGACGATCTGCAGGCCCAGGCTCGAAAAGCCCGAAGCCGCCATCAGCGCCAACGCGCCCGTCAGCCGTCGATCAACCACTGAAGCGGATGGCGTAGCCCCAGGAATCCAGCCGGGTGGGGATGGCGTTGAAGGCCAACGAAATGCGGCGTGGGCCCGGGTTGGGCGGAACCGCATGCATCAGGTAACTGGGGAACAGCACCATGTCACCGGGTTCGGGTTGCGGGCTGATCCATTTGTCGGCGTTGTAAGGGCCGGTGGTCACGTTGGCATGGTCGTTCTTGAACGCAAAGTCGGTACCGCCAGGTGACTTCATGAACACGGTGCGCGCTTCGGGGTGCGTGGGCGTCAGATAGACCACACCCGAAATGAAGCTGTTGGCATGGTTGTGCATGGCCTGGCGTCCACCCGCGTCCAGCACATTGACCCACATCTCCTTGATCGACCAGCCCAGCCGCTCGCCAAACAGCTGGGTTCCAAAGTCGGCCAGCTTGGGCGTGATGAGGCCCGCCACCACGCCCAGCAAGGGGCTGTCGGCGGGCGTCAACAACGCGGTGTGCGACAGCTTGGGTGACGAGCTGTTGTCACGGTCGGCGCGGGCCGCAAAGTGCGCCGCCAGGCCTTCGACCAAGCTGCCGTCCAGCAGCCGCGTGGTGCGCAGAAAAGGCGTCGGGAAAAGGCTGATCAGTTCGTCCATGGGCCCATCATGCAACGGGCGCGACAGCTCGCACGCCATCAGCCTGCGCTGGGGGCTTCAGCGGCGACGGCTCAGCGCCAGGCCCATCAAACCCAGCCCGGCCAACAGCGCGCTGGTGGGTTCGGGCACGGTCTGCAGAACCACGTTGTCAAAGGCTGCGACGTTGGCGGCAGCCGCAAAGCTCACCGAGTAAGCGCGCGCCGACAGCTGGCTGCCCAAAAGGCTGAAGTTGCAATAGGCCGTGTCGGTGCAGCCCGTCTGGGCATTGTTGGTCAGCGACAGCGACGCCAACAGCGTGCCGGTGGCGTCCACCCCGCTCCAGACTTCGACCGCACCTGCGACATCGGCGCTGGACGCATAGAAAAAGCTCAGCTCGACGAAGCCGCCATCCACGTTCATCGTGGACGCAGCGCCGACCGAGATCATCACGCCCAAGGGGGAAGGGGCGTTGGAAAAGTAAGGTCCGAGCGGGTCGTTCTGCAACCCCAGCACGTCGCCGCCGAAGTTGACACCCTGGCCGGCGTAAAGCGTGTCGATGGAACCGAAGCTGGGCGCGGTCTCGAAATCCAGGGTGATCGCGCTGGCCAACGCAGGCGCGGTGGCCAATGAAAGCAAGGCAAGGGTGGTGGTGGCAAGAGCCAATTTCATGGTTTCTCCAGGCGATGGTGTTTGGGGCCGACCGTGTGCGGTCGAGGGTGCCCAGGGCAGCGGGTGATGACAGCTTTGACGCAGTGTAGGAAGCCAATTGCGACAACACCGTGACGCGCTCGGCGCTGGCCGTCACGACCCCCCGCAGCTGCGGGGGGGGGTCGGTTGGCGTGGACCGGTTGTCACTGGGGCTTCACAGACCGGGCTTACGGTCCGGTGACTTGCTTCAGACAGCCGACCGACCATGCCGTTTTCTCCCGACCGCCGTAACGTCCTGCGCACGGGCCTCGTGCTGGGTGCGGCCTGCGCGTGGCGCTCGGTGCGGGGCTGTGAGGTTCAAGCCGACTTCCTGCGTGTTGTTCACCCGTGGACACGCGCCACGGCCGCCGATGCGAGCTCCGCTGTGCTGTGCATGCGCCTGGTCGACGTCACCGAAGACGACCGCCTGGTCGGGGCCAGCTCACCCATCGCGACGGGCGCGGAAATGGGTGGCGCTGAGCCCGGGCGAGCGGTTGACGTGGCCCTGCCCAAAGGCAGCGCGATGGAACTGCACGAGGGCGGGATTCACCTGGGTCTGACGGGCTTGCGCCATGGCTTGCAGGCGGGTCGCGAATACCCGCTGACCCTGCAGTTCGAACGCTCTGGCACGGTGCTGGCGCGCCTGAGCGTGGACTTCACCGCCATGCGTTTCAGCTGAACCCCCTTTTCAGCAAGGCCGGCATTCCCCGGCCTTGCCCATTCCCCCGATTCCAACGAGGAGCAAAAGAGATGAAGAACGGATTTGCAAAGAGCCCTGTCGCACAGGCCGCGATGGCTGCCTTGGTGGCGATGGGCGCGCTGGCTGCGTTGAGCGCACCCCAACTGGCCGACGCCGCCAAGGTGGCCGGCACCTACGCCGCCGGCGACTTCCACAACCACAGCACCTGCTCTGACGGCGCCGTGTCGCTGCAAAAGAAAGTCGCCAAGTCGATGAACCGCAATGCCGCCACGCCCTGGGGCCTGGACTGGTTTGTACAGGCTGGCCATGGCGGCACCGGCAACCGCAATTGCACGCTGGCCGAAGACGCGAGCTTTGCCACGCCAGCCTACCCGCTGATCACCAACGCAACAGGCACCATCCTGGGGCCCAGCACCACCTGGCAAAACTCGCTGCCGGCTGTGCAGCCCAAAGGCAACGTCAACGGCACCAGCCCCAACCAGCAGATGTGGCGCTGGCAGGGCATCCAGGAATTTCAGTACCCGCTGATGGAGTACCTGGCAGCCTCTCGCAATGAGCCGCTGTTCATTGGCGTGGAGTCGGTGGTCGCGGGCCATGAACACACCTCGATGGGCGTCATCACTGGCCAGATGCCAGCGTCGATCTACACCCAGACCCTGCCCACCACCCCCGGCTACACCGCCCTGGGCAACGCCAACGCGCTGGCCATGTGGCAGTACTGTTTTGACCGCGGCAACGCCGACACCAGCCGTGGCAACACCACCGCCACCAGCGGCCTTGGCAACAACTGGAACTGCTCGGTTCCCAACAGTCTGAACGCGGCCAGCGCCGACTGGAACACCACCGCAGCCAAGCTCAACGGCGCCAGCGGCGTCAACGGCCACATCAAGACCGTCGAGAGCATCAAGTGGATGGCCGCCTTCCATCCCAACGGCAGCTACTACGTGCCAGCCCACGTGGAGCGCGCGGGCCCCTTCAATCCCACCGGCAACAACGGCTTCAACGTCGAGCACTTGCGCAATTTCAACAACGCCGGCCCTGGTGTGGCCTTTGGCTTCGAGAGCCAACCCGGCCATGGCGCTTCTGACCGGCGCGGCGAGTACAACCTGCGCCGCAACAGCATCGGCAGCGTCCGCCAGGATTCCGTCGGTGGCACCACCTTTGGCGGCACGGGCGTCTATGCCGCCCAGGTCGGCGGCGTGTGGGACGCGCTGCTGGGCGAAGGCCGCAACTGGTGGTTCTTTGCCAGCTCGGACTGGCATTCACGCGGTGCCTTCGGTGTTGACGACCGCCGCAGCGACAACGATTTCTGGCCCGGCGAGTACCAGCGCAACTACACCATGGTGCGCACCGGTGGCGCCAAGATGAACCCGCAGCAGATCGTCGACGGTCTGCGCAGCGGCAACACCTGGGTCGATTCGGGACAGCTGATCGACCGCCTGGCCTTTGTGGCCTGCGCCTCCTACCCCGGCCCGGCCACCCGCAGCAACGCCGCTGTGGAGGCCCTGGCCGTTGCAGCGGCACAAGCCAACCGCGACACCGACGTGGCCGGCTGCGCCACCATGGGCGAAAAGCTCCAGGTGCGCCGCGGTGCCGACATCGTGGTTGCGGTGGTGGTGCGTGACCCGGCGGGCAAAAGCTACTCGCCCTATGCCTTCCCCAACCCTTCGCTGCTGCAGGTGGGCATCAACCAGCCGCTCGACATGCCAGTGCTGGACCACGTGGACGTGATCCAGGGTCTGGTCACAGGCTTCAAGCAGCCCGGTGCTTCGGACTACTCCGGCACCTGGCCCGACGACTGGGTGGACCGCGCCAACCCGCAGCAGCTGCGCCCGCTGACCACGGTGCCCGACGCGGCCAAGAACCTCAGCGCTGCCGTGGTCAAGACCTTCAACGCCAACACCTGGACCACGGTGCCCGGCCAGCCCGAGTGGAAGAAGATGAGCTTTCGCATCCCGGCGGTGGTGGCGTCGCAGTATGTGCGTCTGCGCGGCACCAACCTGCCGCCGGCCGTGCCCTTTGAGACCGACGCGGCCGGCAACCCGCTGTCGGACCTGTGGACCAACACGGGTTCGATCCAGGCCAAGACCAGCAGCGCGATCGAGTTCCCGGAGAACTTCCACCTGCGCATCGCTTGCACGACGGTGGGCACCAACGCGCCAGCCAACAACGTGTTGTTCAGCGGCAATGGCATTGACGGCTGCCCCAACCACTTGCCCGTGGTGAATGGCCAGCGAATGGTCGGCTTTGACGTCGCGGCCTGGGCTGATCTTTGGTTCTACAGCAACCCGATCTTTGTCGAGGTGGCGGGCTCGACGCCCATCGCCGGTGTCAAGTAGGACCTGAGCGTTGCGCCACAGCGCCGCGCGGCAACGCGCGGCGCTTTCTTGTTTTGACACGACCCGCCAGCACATGACAACAGAACCATCGCGTCCGCCTGCCGGCACGACACCCACCACGCCCGCCGACCCTTCGCCCAAGCCGGGCCACGTTGCGACCTGGCTGCGCGAGCCGCTGCTGCACTTTGTGCTGCTGGGCGCCGTGTTGTTTGGCGTGGACGCCCTGATCGCCAGTCGCCAGGCCGATCCGCGGGTCATCGTCATCGACGCCAGCGTGGACCGGCAAGCACAAGATGTGTTCAAGGCCGCGCGCGGCCGCGCGCCCAACACCGAGGAGCTGTACGCGCTGCGCCGGGTCTGGCTGGACAACGAGGTGCTCTATCGCGAAGGTCTGGCGCTGCAGATGGACCAAGGCGACGCGGCCATCAAGGACCGCGTCATCTTCAAGTCGCTGAGCATGATCAATGCCGGGCTGAAGCTGCCGCCTTTTGACGAACCGATGCTGCGCCAGTGGTTCGAAAAGAACCGCATCAAATACGACGAGCCCGCGCGCTACGACTTCGAAGAAGCCGTGCTGGTCGGCGACAGCGGCCAGGCGGCAGCGGTCGGCTTTGCCCAGGCGCTCAACGCAGGCGCACCTGGCGACGCCAAGGCCGGACTGCGGGTCTTCAAGGGCCGGCCGCAAGGGACCATCGAACAAAGTTATGGCAACGAATTCATGCAAGCGCTGGCCGTGCTGCAGCCAGGGCCGTGGAACGCGCTGCCGCAGCGCGACGGCTGGCGCGTGATACGACTGCAACAGGTGCATGCCGCCAGACCCGCATCGTTTGAGGACCTGCGCGGCGTGGTGCTTCAAGATTGGAAGGACTCGGTGATGTCGGAACAGCGCAGCGCCGCCGTGCAGGTCATGGCCAAGAAGTACACCGTGCGCGTCGCTGCCAGCGCAGAAACGCCACCATGACCCGGCTGATGCAAGCCGCGCTGACCGTGCTGGCCCTGCTGTGGGCCGGCCTGAGCCCCGCGCACGAAATGAGCATGGCCGAGATGGACCTGCGCCAGACCGGACCGACCGAGTTCCTGTGGTTCTGGAGCGCCGGCAACCGCACCGGAGACACGACGCTGCAGCCGCAGTGGCCCGAAGGCTGCGCCGACGACGCCGGCGTGCTGCGCTGCGGCACGGCGGGCTTGGACGGCCGCCTGGGCATGAAAGGTGTGGGCCAGAAATTTTCGGCTGTGCTGGTGAAGGTGTCCTGGGCCGACGGGCAGACCCGGGTCTACACCCTGACCGCCGGGCAACCCGCGGTCACGCTGTATGGCTCAGCCGACGACCAACGTGGCATGGGCGAGATCGCCCGTGCTTACGGCCTGTTGGGCGTGGAGCACATCCTGGGCGGCATCGACCACCTGTTGTTTGTTCTGGGGCTGCTGTTTCTGGTGGGCCTGCAGCGCCGCCTGATATGGACCATCACCGCCTTCACGGCAGCCCACAGCCTGACGCTGGCTTTGAGCGCACTGGACCTGCTGACGCTGCGCCCTCCGCCGGTCGAAGCGGTCATCGCGCTGAGCATCATGCTGGTGGCGGCTGAGGCCCTGCACAACAAGCCCACGCTGTCGCGCCGCTGGCCGGCGTTGGTGGCGTTGCTTTTTGGGCTGGTCCACGGGTTGGGTTTTGCCGGGGCACTGAAGGAAATCGGCCTGCCTGAAAACCACCTGGCGGTGGCGCTGCTGACCTTCAACCTGGGCGTTGAGTTCGGGCAGTTGCTGGTGGTGGCGGCGGCCATGCTGGTGGCACTGGCACTGAACATGGTGCACCAGCGCTGGCAGCCTGGCGATCGCCTGCTGTTGGTGCGCGCGCGGGCGGTGGCGCTGTACACCATCGGCGCGCTGGCAGCCTTCTGGACGCTGGAGCGCACGGCGGCCATCTTGGCTTGAGTTTCTGCCCGTCGAGCCGGCGCGCTCGTCCTGCGCTGCGAGCGGCTTCAACGGCCGAGCCCGCCCTCCCGCGCGTTCGCGCGCCACGGCACCCTGCAGCACAGGGGTAGGATGACCGAGCCCGAGCCGGCCGACGCGGCCCATTTGTCGTCAAGGTGACCGCGCGGACCCCAGCTCTGGCATGGCAAGAGCGGCTGATCGGCCGTCACCCACCACAACCCATGAGGAGACAAGAAATGAAAAAGTTCAAGTTGATCCAAGGCGGGATCCAAGGCGCGCTGACCCTGCTGGCAGCGGCCTGCACGGCAGCGGCCGTTGCGCAGCCGCTGCCCAAGGCCAGTGCCGAATCGGTCGGCATGTCGACCGAAAGGCTGGGCCGCCTGAGCACGGTGCTGCAGCAGGAAGTGGCCAACAAGCGCTTGCCCGGCGCGGTGGTGATGGTGGCGCGCAAGGGCAAGCTGGTCTACGCGCAGGCTTTTGGCAACCTCGCAAGCGAAGGCGGCGCGGCGATGAAGGAAGACTCGATCTTCCGCATCTACTCGATGACCAAGCCGATGGTGTCGACGGCGCTGATGATGCTGGTTGAAGAAGGCAAGGTGCAGCTGACAGACCCGGTGTCGAAGTTCCTGCCCAGCTTCAAGGGCGCGATGGTCAGCGTGTCCAACCTCGACCCGGTCAGTGGCGCGGTCAACAACCGCCTGGTGCCGGCCAACCGCGAACCCACCATCTACGACATCCTGCGCCACACCTCGGGCATCGCCTACGGCGAACTGACGCGCAATGCGTTGGTGCGCGAGGCCTACGTCAAGGCCGGTGTCTACAAACCCGCACTGGACTTTGACGCCCGCGAGCAGCCGGGGGCGCAGATGGCCGAGGCCTTGGGCAAGGCGCCGCTGGCACAGCAACCGGGCACGACCTGGGAGTACAGCCTGTCGGTCGACGTGCAGGGCCGCGTGATCGAGGCGGTGACCGGCAAGCGCCTGGGCGTCTTCATGCAAGAGCGCCTGTTCGGCCCACTGAAGATGGTCGACAGTGGCTTCATGGTGCCAGGCGCCCAACTGGCGCGCCTGGCCCAGCCCTTTGCCAAGGACCCGGCGTCTGGCGTCGACAACAAGCTGATCGACGTCAGCCAGCAACCGGGCAACGACTCGGGCGGTGCTGGCGGCGTTGGCACCGCGGGCGACTACCTGCGCTACTGCCAGGCCATGCTCGGTGGCGGGCAGCTCGACGGTGTGCGCATCCTGTCGCGCACGACGGTGCGCATGATGACCGCCGATCACCTGGCCGGCATCAACACCACGTCCAACCCCGGCGCGCTGTTGCTGGGGTCGCCCGGCTATTCCTTCGGGCTGGGTTTTCTGGTGCGGCCGGGTGACGGCAACGCCGCGGTGCAGGGCTCGGCCGGCGAATTCATGTGGGCCGGTTACGCCGGCACCTTCTTCTGGGCCGAACCCAAGGAGCAGGTCTGCGCCGTCTACATGACGCAGGCCCCGAGCCCCTTGCGGGCGGGCTACCGGCGCATGATGAAAGAGCTGGTGTCGCAGGCCATCGTCGACTGAGGCTGAACTCGGGTCGTGGCGCAAACCCGGCGCGCCGCGTGATGGTGGCAAGCTGCGGGCCCAAGAGTTGCAGCGAACCGAAGGAGCCGTGATGAACCGATGGTGCAAGTTCCGTCAGCTGATCCTGCCGACTCTGGTGGCTTTGCTGGCGACGCTCTCGGGCTGCGGCACGCCCTATGCCACGGTGCCTGACGCCGCCGGCCGCCCGGTGATGCTGCTGGGCCACGACCCGGTGGCCTACTTCACGCGTGGCGACCCGCTGCGCGGCTCGGCCGAGCACGTGGTGGACCTGCCGCAGCGCAGCTACTACTTTGCGAGCGCCGAGCACAAGGCGCTGTTCCAGTCCGCCCCGGCACGCTATGAGCCGCAGTACGGCGGTTTCTGCGCCAGTGGGGCGGCCTTCGCCGTCAAGCTGGGCAGCGACCCGGGTGCATGGCTGATCCGCGACGGCCGCCTGTTCATCTTTGGCGATGTGATCGGGCAGACCGCCTGGGGTGTCGACCCGGCATGGAACATCGCACACGCCGACCGGCTGTGGCCCGGCCTGGCCGATCGCGGCTGGCGTGGGCAGTCCCTGGGCGCCTATCTGAACAAGGTGCCGCACTACCTGACCGGTGCGCAGATTCGCGCCCAGTGTGAAGCCCTGCATCCCGGCCGGACCTGGCCCGCTTTTGACCCCGGCGGCATGTTGAACAACCTGTTCTTCAAACTGCCGGGCTGGCGGGCGGCCGAGGGGTTTGGGCAACCGGCGCTGGGCTACCCGTGAAGCGCTGGCGCTGGTGCCGCGCAGCAGCCAGAGTCAGCTGGCCTGCGGCGCGACTGCGCGGTCGTGCAAGTGTTTGAGCAGCCGATCACGCGCCGGGCTGGTGTGCAAGGGCAGCACCACCAGATCACCCGGCTGGGCCCAGTCCAGCAGTTGCAGGGCTGCAGTGGCCTCGTCTTCAACCCGCGCCAGGCAGGCGGGTGACAGCCCTGCCGACAACAGCGCCTGCTCGATCAAGCTCGACACGCTGCCCGGCGCGCGGCCGCGCAGCATCGAGGGCAATTCCTTGATCAGCACACGGTCGGGCGCGGTTTGCGCGGCGGTGCGGGCCAGTTCAGCGATGGCCAGGTCATCGCGGTTGCCGGCCTGGCCCAGCAACAGCCCCAGCCGGGCTGCTGCATGTGCCGGGCTTGCTGGGGCCATTGGGGGCATGAGCGACCGCGCCACGGCCAGCAGTTGGGCCAAACCAGCCGGGTTGTGGGCGTAGTCCAGCAGCACCGTGGCGCCACGGTGTTCAAAACGCTGCAAGCGCCCCGGGTTGTCCTGGGCCTGTTTGCCGAAGTGGCGCAAGACCCGCTTGATGCCCGCCAAGGGCCAGCCGACCACCGCTGCGGCCAAGGCCGCCGCCGCCAGGTTCTCGACGTTGAAGGCGGCGGCACCCCCCAGGCTCAAGGGCATGTCGGCCACGGCGCCCAGGTCGGTCTCGGCGCCTTGCAGGACCAGGATCAGGCGCCCGGCGCGCACGCCGCAGGTGCTGCCCCCCTGCTGGCGCAGCACCTGCAGGATGGCGGTGTCGTGCTCAGGCGCAAACAACGCCCAGCGTGCGGCCTGGCTGTGCGGCAGCGAAGCGGCGGCCCGCAACAGGGTGTGGTCTGCGCCGTTGAGCACCAGCGTGCCCCACTCACGCACCGCGTGGGCCAGCACCAGCTTGACCTCGGCGATGTCCTCCACACTGTCCACGCCATGCTCGCCCAGGTGGTCGGCACTGACGTTGGTGACCACGGCCACGTCGGCACGTGGCACCGCCAAGCCGCGGCGCAGGTTGCCGCCGCGCGCGGTTTCCAGCACAGCCGCCGTCACGTCTGCATGGCGCAGCACGACGCGCGCACCGGCCGGGCCGGCGTAGTCGCCAGAAACCACGGTGCGGCCGGCCACCACCACGCCTTCGGTGCTGCACAAACCCGGCGTCAGGCCGGCGGCGCTGGCCATCGCGGCGAGCAGGCGGCTGGTGGTGGTCTTGCCGTTGGAGCCGGTGACCAGCAGCTTCGGGATCGCAAACAGGCGGCCCCAGGGCAGGTCCATCGGCAAGGGCAGCGCAGCGCGGGGGTAACTCACGCTGCCCTGGCCTTCGCCCAAGGAGATCGTGTCGTCGTCTTCCAGGAACGCCAGGCCGTGTTCTTCCGCTGCGGCCAGCAAACGTGCCCTGGGGCCCGACCTTTCCAGCGCCGCGCGGTGGGCGAAGTGGGCCAGCGCGTGCTCGGCGGCAGGCTGCGCCAGGTCGAACCCGGCAGCGGCGTGTTCAGGGTGGTCGGCGGCGGCGCGCTCCCAGGCCCACTCGTTGACCTCGGTGGCGGTGAACAGGCCGTCCGCAGGGCTGGCAAAAGCCAGGAAGACGCCCGCCTGGTGGGCCCGCACACGGGGCAGCGGCGGCGGCCACTGCAGCGCCGCGCAGATCGACACCACCTGGGCGATCCAGCGCCCGTGTGCAGCGCCGTCGGCGGCGGCTGGGCCCAGCGGCGTCAGGATCACCGCGGCGCTGGCGCTGTCGCGGTTGGCGCCGGTCAGTCGGCGCGACTCTTCGAAGGCGTACCGGGGCGCGGTGTCGGTGAGGTGGTCGCTCAAAAGAAGCGATCAGGAACCCATGCGGCAGCGCGGCTCATCAGTCGGCCGTCTCGCCAACAAAACGCAAACCCCGTTCGTCGCGCACAAAGCCTGCCGCCAGGGTCGCGCGGTCGTCGGCTGCGGCGGTCTCCATGCCACTGTCGGGTGACTCTGTCTGGACTGTTGGCGCGGCCTGGGACATGTGGGGCGCCAGCGCCGCAGCCTGCACCGGCGCCGCAGCGGGCAACTTCGACGCCGCGCCCTCGGGCTTGAACTTGATGACCTGCTTCCAGCTGCGGGTCAGCGCGTCGGCAAACACCAGCAGCAGGTCACCCAGCTGACCCATGCGCAGCGCGTGGTCGATGGCTTCTTGTTCGTCGGGGATCAGCGTGATGGCGCTGTCGGGCACACCCTGCTGGCGCAGCACGGCCGCGATCATCTGCGGCACCTCGTCGCTGGCGCGGCCGCGCAAGCCGTCGTCGCGGCGGCAGATGTAGTGGTCAAACCGGCCAGCCACGGCCAGCGCGATGTCGCGGATGTCTTCATCACGCCGGTCGCCCGGCCCGGCCACCACCACGATGCGCCGGCCGCGCACGTCCAGCCGGCTCGCCAGGTCGGCCATCACGCCCACCGCGTGGGCGTTGTGGGCGTAGTCGAAGATCACCTTGAAGGGGTGCTCGTCCCACACGTTCATGCGGCCCGGGGCCTGGAAGAAGGTGCTGTCAAAGGTGCGCAGGCCTTGGCGGATGGCGTCGAGCTTGATGTCCATGCTGAAAGCCATGGCGGCGGCGAACATCGCGTTTTGCACGTTGTGCATGGCGCGGCCTTCTAGCGTGGCCGGGATCAGGTGCGTCCACATCAGCGGGATGTGCCGACCCTTGTCGTACAGCGTGATCATCTGGCCGTTGACACCGGCTTCCAGCGCGCAGGCGCGGCCACCGGCGCGGATGTGCTCGCGCACCACCGTGTGCTCGGGGTTGACGGTGACGTAGCACAGGTGTTTGGCGTCGGTGTGGGCGCTCATGCGGATGACGTTGTCGTCGTCGGCGTTGAGCACCGCGCAGTCGCGCGCCACCTCGACCACGATGCGCTTGACCTCGGCCAGTTGCTCCAGCGTGTTGATGCCCTTCATGCCCAGGTGGTCGCTCTTCACGTTGAGCACCGCACCCACGTTGACAAAGGGCACGCCCATGCCGGCGCGCAGCAGCCCGCCACGCGCCACTTCCAGCACCGCCATGTCGATCTTGGGGTCGGCCAACACCATGCGGGTGGCCACCGGGCCGGTCATGTCGCCTTCCACGGTGCGCTGGCCGTCGATGTAGACGCCGTCGGTGGTGGTCAGGCCCGGCGTGTAGCCGGCCATCTTGGTGATGTGGGCCAGCATGCGCGCCGTTGTCGTCTTGCCATTCGTGCCGGTGACGCAGGCAATCGGCACCCGGCTGGCGCTGCCGGGCGGAAACAGCATGTCGATGACCGGCCCGGCGGCGTCGCGCGGTGTGCCTTCGCTGGGCGCCACGTGCATGCGAAAGCCGGGCGCGGCGTTGACTTCACAGATGCCGGCGCCGGCGTTGTCGGCGGCCTTGTAGCTTTCGGTGATGTCGCGGCACAGGAAGTCCACGCCGCCCACGTCCAGGCCGATGGCGGTAACGGCGCGCACCGCCATCTCGCGGTTGTCGGGGTGGATGACGTCGGTCACATCGGCGGCGGTGCCGCCGGTGGACAGGTTGGCGGTGCTGCGCAACAGCACCTCCTGGTCCTGGGCCGGGATGCTGTCGGGCGACAGGCCTTGGCGATTCAGCATCAGGTCGGCCTGGGCGTCCATCTCGATGCGCGTCATCACCTTTTCGTGGCCCACGCCGCGCCGCGGGTCCTGGTTGACGAGGTCGACCAGCTGCGCAATGGTGTGCGCGCCGTCGCCGATGACCCGGCCTGGCGTGCGCTTGGTGGCAGCGATCAGTTCGCCGTTGACCACCAGCAGCCGGTGGTCGTCACCGCTGAGGAAAGACTCGACCAGCACGCTGGTGCTGTGTTCGGCTGCGGCGGCAAAACCCGCGCGCACCTCGTCGGCCGTTTTCAGGCCGATGCTGATGCCGCGGCCGTGGTTGCCGTTGTAGGGCTTGGTCACCACCGGGTAGCCCAAGGTTTCGGCGGCACGCACCGCACGGTCGGCGCTGCGCACCAGTTCTTGCTGCGGGCAGGGCAGGCCGCAGTTGGCCAGGATCTTGTTGGTCTCTTCCTTGTCCTGCGCCAGCTCCACCGCGATGTAGCTCGTGCGGCCGGTGACCGTGGCCTGGATGCGCTGCTGAAATTTGCCGTGACCCAGCTGAATCAGGCTTTGTTCGTTCAGGCGCAGCCAGGGGATGTTGCGCTCCACCGCCGCCTTGACCAGCGACGCGGTGGACGGCCCCAGCGCGCGGCGCTGGGCGTAGCGGATGTAGTCGGTGCGGGCTTGTGCCCAGTTCCAGTCCTCGGGAACGCTTCCTTCGGGACGCAAAGCTGTCGGCAGCAGCGAACACAGCAGTTGCACGGCCAGTTCGCCAGCTTCGATGCCTTCGTCGCGCTGGGCGTATTCGTAGACCACCGTGTAGACACCGGGGCGGCCTTCGATGCCGCGCGTCTTGCCAAAGGTGACGTCCTCACCCGCGATGTTCTGCAGCTCGATGGCCACGTGCTCGAACACATGGCCCAGCCAGGTGCCCTGCTGCTGTTCCACCACCTCACTGTCGCCGCGCAAACGGCGGATGAAGCCACCCGGCTGGCCAAAGCTGCAACCGTGGTCTTGCAAACCGGGCAGGGCCTGCACCAGCGCGTCCACATAGCCAGAGCCCAGTCTGCCGGTGGGCCAGTCTTCCAGCGCGCCCAGGTCCAGCACCAGCTTGATGACGGGAAAGTGGGCATACAGCGACGGGCCGACGTAGACGTTGCGTTCCAGAATCTTCATGGGACTGGCCACTCCTTGGGTTGGCGTTGGCAACTAGGTCTTGGGCACGTTCAAGCTGCCCGCGTCGGCCTGCCGCGTGTGCAGGTTAAAGGTGGCGCCCTGGGTCAGGATGTGCAGCTTGACGCCCAGCAAACAGACCGGGCGGCCTTCATTCACGCTGTCCATGCTGCTGAAGTTGACCTCGGCCGCGTCCACCACCGTGATGCCACCGCTGCCTTCAACATGCACGGTGTTGTCGGGCGCGATGAAAGCTGCTGTGTCTTCGTCCAGGCCGATGCCCACCGCGAAGGGGTTGTAAGCCAGTGCCGTGAGCAGCCGGCCCAGGCGGTCGCGCTGGCGAAAGTGCTGGTCGATGATGAAGCGGTTGGTCAACCCCAGCCCCGCGGCCAAGCGCACGCCGCCGGCGATGGGCGTGCTGCCTTCGTCGCCAAAGGCAATCATGTGCTCGCTGATGAAGGCCGCGCCGGCACTGGTACCGGCCACCGGCACGCCGGCCGCGTTCATCACCCGCACGGCCTTGGCGATTGGCGTGCCACCCAGCAGCGTGGACAGGCGCAGTTGGTTGCCACCGGTGAAAAACACGCCGGTGGCTTTCTGCAGGCGGGCCAGGCGGCTGGGTTCTTCGCAGTCGCGCCGGGTGTCGAAGTCCAGCGCGGTGGCGCGCGCGGCGCCCAGGTCGGCAAAGATGCGCTCGTAGCGCGGCCCGGTGGCGCGCAGTTGGCTGGCGGTAGGGATGACGACGATGTCGGCCTGGTCGCCGCCCGCCAGTTGCACAAAACGGCGCAGGATGGCCGGAGCGTTTTCTTTTTCTTCAGCGCCGCCGATGGGAATGATCCATCCACGCTGCTGGCCCTGGGCCACTTTGCTTGCGCACATGGTCGTCTCACTCTTGTCGAATGAGGGGGATGATGCCAGCGTTGCAGGCTGCATCCCTGCACCCCCGAGTCAGGGGGGTTGCTACAGGTGTGCGCCGGATGTAACTTGGCGCGCTCAAACCCCGTCCGTCAGGAATCCGCATGTCTCACCTTGCCCCAGTCCGATTCGCACCTTGGGTCCTGGCCGTGAGCGCGGCTTTCGCACCCCAGGCCCAGGCGGCCACCCAGGCCGTGCAGTTCAACGTGTTGAACGCTTCCGCCACGCTGCCCACGGCCTTCCTGGCGGGTGACGTGCTTCAACTCGACACCCTGGTCCTCGGGCAGACAGGCGCGCTGCAGCAGACCATCAACTTCACGCTGGGCGCCAACGTCAGCGGCCTTGGCGGCCAGGCGGTGTGGGAAATTGACACCGCCACCGGCGTCGGGCCGCGGCTGATCGGTGTGAACATCGACATCTTCAACAACTCGACCAACGCGCTCGTCACCAGTGACGCCTTTGCCGGCACGCTGGGCGGCTTCGCGGTGTCCACCTTCTCCAGCACCATCGGCCCAGGCACCTACCGCATGGTGGTCACCGGCACAGGCGTGCGCGACTCGGTGCTGGACGCAACGCTGACGTTTGCCAGCGTGGTTCCGGAGCCGGGCACCTATGGACTGATGCTCATGGGCGCCGGGGTGGTAGGCCTGCTGACGCACCGCCGCCGCCGCGCCTGACGTCTGAGCGGGCGTGGGCCGCACGCTCAGTCGATCTTGGCCCCCGAGACCTTCACCACCTTGGCCCATTTGCTGGTTTCGGCAGCGATGAAGCGCGCAAACTCCGCCGGTGTCATGCCGCTGGGAATGGCCCCTTGCGACAGCAGCCTTTCTTTCATGGCCGGCAAGGCGATGGCCTTGGCGGTTTCTTGCTGCACGCGGCTGGCGGTGTCGGCCGCTGTGCCCGCCGGCGCCAGCAAGCCGAACCAGCTGCTGGCTTCATAGCCCTTGAGCAGCGGGCCGCCGACTTCTTCGACGGTGGGCACTTCGGGCAGCGCGCCCGAACGGGCCGCGCTGGTCACCGCCAAGGCCTTGAGCCGGCCGCTGCGGATGTGCGGCATGGCGCTGGGCAGGTTGTCAAACATCAGGTCCACATTGCCCGCCATCAGGTCGATCAGCGCCGGGCCCGAGCCGCGGTAGGGCAGGTGCAGCATGAAGGTGCGGGTCATGCTCTTGAACAGCTCACCGGCAAGGTGGATGCTGGTGCCGTTGCCCGAGCTGGCCATGTTCAGGCGGCCCGGGTTGGCCTTGAGCGCCTTGACCAGGTCGAGCACCGAATTGACGTTGTACTTTTGCGCACTGGCCGGGTTGATGACCAGCACATTGGGCACCCCGGCCACCAGCGTCACGGGCACAAAGTCCTTCACCGCGTCGTAGGGCATCTTGGGGTACAGGCTGGGGTTGATGGCGTGGGTGCCCACGGTGCCCATCAGCAGTGTGTAGCCGTCACCGGGCGACTTGGCCACTTCGGCAGCGCCGTTGTTGCCACCGGCGCCGGGCTTGTTGTCCACCACGAAGGGCTGGCCAAACACACGCTGCAACTCAGGCGCCAGGGCGCGGGCCAGGATGTCGGTGGTGCCACCCGCGGCAAAAGGCACGACGATGCGCACCGCCTTGGTGGGCCAGGTGCTCTGGGCCTGGACGGCGGCCCAGGGTGACAGGGCGGCGGCGGAGATCAGTGTTCGGCGGGTCAGACGCATGGGGCTTCCTTGGGGGTTTCACCGCGCAGTGTGCCTAGCCGCAGCGGCTTGCGCCCTTGGGCTCATCCCCATTGGGGTTGATCCCTGGGCTTCGGCCAGCGCGCCTTCACACCCCCTGCACTTCGGTAAATAGTTCAACCAGCCACGCTGGGCTATTCACCGCCCAAGGCTTCCCCGTCTGGAGACACTGAATCCGCTGCTCGCCATTCAGCCGCTGCAACAGACCACACAGGGGGAAGATCATGTTCGAGACCGTTGCCCATCACTCAGCACCTGCCTTTTCGCACCGCACTGGCGACAGCTGGCGCTACGTCGGCCCAGAGCGGCGCACCGCGCTGCGCCCGTTGGATATCTTGCTGGTCAGCATGCTGGACGAAACCGACCTCGGCATGCTTTTGATCGGGCCGCAAGACGAGTTGCGGCACAGCAACCACGCTGCGCGCGTGGAACTGCACTTGGGGCACCCCTTGGTGCTGAAGGGACAGGAACTGGGCGCCCGCCTGCCCAGCGACGAAGCCGCGCTGCAACAGGCCTTGATGGCCGCGCGCCGGGGCCGCCGCCGCATGCTCAGCCTGGGCAGCGGTGACCGGCAGGTCAGCATCTCGGTGGTACCCCTGTCGATCGGCGCAACCCATGGTTCTGACGAGGTGCACGAGCACGTGCTGGTGGTGCTGGGAAAACGCCGCGTCTGCGCGCCGTTGACGCTGGAGGCCTATGCGCGCAGCATCAAGCTCACGGCGGCCGAGACGCAGGTGCTGGAGTTGCTGGCGGCCGGAGTCACGCCCAACCAGGTGGCGTTGCAGCAAGGGGTGGCGGTGTGCACGGTGCGCACCCAGATCGGCTGCATCCGTGGCAAGGCCGGTGCAGCCAGCATCAGCGAACTGGTGCGCCAACTGGCGGTGTTGCCACCGCTGGTGACCAGCCTGAGGGGCACGGTGGGCTTGAGCGCCCGGTAACATGGCCCTTAGGCAGCCGGCGCCCGACGCGCCGTGCTGACCCAGGCCCATGCCGGTACCACCGCCCCTCGATTCCCCCGCCCCCCTCGACCCCTTTTCGGCGGTCCCGATGTCGAACTCCCTGCGAGCGTTGGCGCACCGTGGTGTGCTCAGGCGTTATCGCAAGAACACGCTCATCATCACCGAGGGCGAGCTGGGCGACAGCCTGTACATCGTTTTGAGTGGCCGCCTGCGGGCCTTCAGCGTGGGCGACGACGACACCGAGATCACCTATGGCGAGTACGGCCCGGGTGAGTACGTGGGCGAGATGGGCCTGGACGGCGGCCTGCGCTCCGCCAACGTTGAAACCACCGAAGCCAGCGTGTGCGTGCTGGTCACCCGGGCCACGCTGGAGCGCCACCTGTCCGAGGACCCCGCCTTTGCGTTCGAGCTGCTGTCGCGCGTGATCCGCAGCGCCCGCACGGCCACGATGGGGATGCGGCGGATGGCGCTGAACACCGTGTACAGCCGGCTCAAGCAGCTGCTGGAGGATGAGTCCCGGGGCGAGCTGCCGTTTATGTGGTTGCCGGCCCCATCGCACAAAGAGCTGGGCCGCAAGCTGGGCTGCACCAGCGCCATGGTCACCATCGTGCTGGGCGACATGCGCCGGGGTGGTTATGTCGACGTGGGGCGTCGCCGCCTGGAGCTGCTGCGGCGTTTGCCGCTGAAGTGGTGACAGCGCAGGCCAGCGCCTGAACCGCAGCGCAGTGCCCCGGTTGCAGGCTGCCGACCTTGGCCAAGGGTCAGGGCCGACAGCCCATCACGTTTTGGGTGGCCCGAAACGCTGTTCGGGTTTGGCCGCCCGCTGATACAGCGGCTGCACCTTGGGCAGCTTGCCCTGGATGTCCTTGATGCGGGTTGCACCCGCAGGGTGGGTGCTGAGGAACGATGACGGGGCGCCCTGGCTGGCCTGCATCATCTTTTGCCACAAGGTGACACCAGCGGCGGGGTCGTAGCCAGCCCGTGCGGCCAGGTCCATGCCGACCAGATCGGCTTCGGTCTCGTCGTCGCGGCTGAACTTCAGCGACAACAGTTGGCCACCCGCGTTCAAGGCGCTGCGGGTCAAACCGCCCAGCCCCAGCAGGTCGGCCGCCACGCCCAGGCCGGTTTGTGTGGCCACCGTCTTGGCCATGCGTTCGCGGGCGTGTTCGCGCAGCGCGTGGGCGACCTCGTGGCCCATGATGGCCGCCACCTCGTCATCGCTGAGCTGCAGTTTCTGCAGGATGCCGCGGTAAAAAGCAATCTTGCCGCCGGGCATGCAAAAGGCGTTCAGCGTCGGCTGGTTGATCAGGTTGACCTCCCAGGCCCAGCGCGGCGCACGCGGGTTCCAGGCGTTTGCAAACGGCACGATGCGCCGCGCCAAGGCGCGCAACCGCAGGGTTTGCGCGTCTTGGCCGTCGGCCAGCACGCGCTGCTGGCTGGCGTTGCGCATCATGCCCTGGTACTGCTGCGCGGCCTGACCTTCCAGCCAATCGGCTGGCACCAGCTTGGACAAGCGCGAGTTGCGGCCGACATCGCTCTGAAGCCCTTCCGCGGGCTGTGCCAACACGGCGCTGGGGCCAGCGGCTGCAGCGGCCGCGCCCAGGCCCAGCAGTGCGGTGAACGTTCGGCGTGACCGAAGGTGGCACAAGGCACATGGGGCGGATGGCGTTGACAGCGGGGAAGCAAGCATGGCGCGCGGATTCTAGGCAGCGCGGTCAAGACCTTGTTGGCCCAGGTGGCCCAGGTGGCCCATAAGCCCATAGGCCCGTCTGCGACCAGGCCACGCGGCGTGGCTGGCGGCGCAACCCCGCCACAGCGCTGCGCCGGAGCTTCAAACGGGCCGTGTGCTGATGCGCTGGTCGACCACCGCGCGCAGCTCCAGCGCCGAGCGCACATCGAGCGCCTGGTAAACCTTGCGCACGTGATCGACAACCGTCGCCGACGCCACCCCCAGCTGCAAGCCGACCTGCTCGTGGGTGTGGCCTTGATAGAGCAGGCGGCAGACCGCCATTTGCCCCGGCGACACCGGCAGTGCGCGCAAGGCGCGCTCAAGTGCAATGCGGTGCGGCTCCAGGCGCTGCAAGGTGACTTGGGCCCAGGGGGCATGCGCCGCCTGCCGGGCGTGCAACAGGCGGCCGCTGGCGAAAAACTGCCCGGCGGCTGTTTCGTGGGTGATGGACGGTGGGGGTGACCTGGACAGGGTCGGCTGCGCTGGCGGCGCCGCCAAAAGGTGGGTCGGCACCTGTTCGCGCAGGCGCTTGAGCAGCGTTGGCAGCAAGCGCCCGGCCAGGGCGTCGAGCGGACGCGACAGCGTTTCGCGCGAGGCGCCGCCTTCGGCCATCAGCAGCAGGCGGTGGGCACCCGGGCTGGCGTAATGAACCTGGCCCTGCAAGGTGAGCAACAGCGTCTCGGTGGGCTCCAGGCTGGGCACGTGTCGGTCGTCGGCACGGGCGGGGCCGGCGGCTTGCAGCCCAGCGGCCAGGGCCGGCAGCACCGCGGCCAGTCGGCGTTCGTCTTCGGCCGTGAAACGCGCTTCCCCAGGGCCGCGGTAGAGCACCAACGAGCCGATCAAGCGCTGATCCCGACCCCGCACCACCGCTTCAAGCCGGGTGTGAAAACCCTGCGGGCGCCAGATCTCGTTGTACAGCGCCGAGTGGAAAAACGCCGCGTGGTTGAGTTCTTCGGCGCCGCGCACGCCCGGGGGTTGGCGGCGCAGGCTGTCGAAGCGTGGCATGACCTCGGCTTCGCGGCGGTTGTGGAACTCGTCGAAGTAGAGCTGTGCGATGCCGCTGTCGATCGGCCCTTCGATGAAGTAGCGCAGCAGGCGTCCTTGTTCGTCGGTCCAGTCGAACAGGTTGCGCTGGCTGGGCACCACCTGGTGCAAGGCTTCCAGCACGGCGGGTACCAACACTTCTGCGTGCAGGTTCAGACTGCACAGCGCACGCAGGGCGGCGATGGCACGGGACGGTTTCATGGGCGTGCGCAGTGTGGAGGAGACCCAGCCTGGCTTCATCCCCTGTTTGGGTGACGGCCACGCGAACGCCCCCTGCGCAGGGGGAGCTTGCGCCCGACTTGCAAATTAGGGTGGGCACCTGTGCTGTCATCACCCGAGAGGCCGTCATGTCCATTGCCGAACATCTGAGCGCGCCAACGAGCGCCCCGCTTTCCATCACCCTGGAAGAAAACACGCAAGCCTTGTTGGACCGCGCACACCAGCTGCTGCTGGCCGAGCAGTACCTGGCCGCGTTTCGCCTGCTGGGGCCGCCTTTGTCGGCGCTGTGGTCCGAGGCCCGCGGCAGCGGTCGGGAACAGGAGATGCTGGCCTGGTGTCGTGCCCACCCGGTGCACGCGCTGGTGCAGGAAGACCCCTACACCCAGCGCGCCCGCGCCAAGCCCAGGGGCTACGCCGGTGACGCGGTGATGATGGACTACATCTACGGCAACCAGCCACCCGACGGCACTTCAGCGCTGGGGCAAGGTGTGTTTGGTGCCACCACCCGCGTGTCGATGGGGCTGTCGGTGCGCTACCGGCGCCAGCTGCTCAAGAGCCTGATCGACGACACGGTGGTCAGCCATGAGGCCGGCCGCATCCTGTCGGTGGCTTCCGGCCACGCGCGCGAACTGGAAGGCAGCCTGGTCGGCAGTTCCTTCTTTCGCGGCGAGGTGGTGGCGCTGGACCAGGACCCGCTGTCGTGCCAAGAGGTGGCGCGGGTGCACGAAGCCGCGCCCGTGCGCGTGGTCTGCTGCGGCGTGCGCGACCTGCTGAGCGGGCCGCTGGCCGATGAGCTGGGCCACTTCGACCTGATCTACTCGGCGGGCCTGTACGACTACCTGCCCGACCCGCTGGCGCGCCGCCTGACCACACGCCTGCTGCACATGCTGCGCCCCGGCGGGCGGCTGATGATCGCCAACTTCGTGCCCGGCGGGTCGGGCCGTGGCTACATGGAGCTGTTCATGGACTGGACGCTGGTGCTGCGCAACGAAGGGGCGATGCGCGAGCTGGCCCTGGCGGGCGGCGCGGAGCAGACCAACACTTTTCACGACCCGCACCGCAACGTTGTCTACGCCGAGTTGCTGCGCGACAGGGTGGCCTGAGGAGACGCATCCGTCGCGAGCTGCAGTGGGTCCTGGGTTGGCCTGCGTGCCCTGGGCAGGCCGCAGCGGGTTGCGCGGTCAGTGGTTGCTTTGAAGTGCAGGGGCGGGCGCATCCAGCGCCTGCACACTGCCGCGCAACCACCACAACATCAGCAACGCGGGCGCTGCCAGCACCGTGCTGATGATGAAGAAGGAAGGCCAGCCGATGCTCTGCGCCAGCACGCCGGCCAACGGCCCCACCCAGACCCGGCCCACGCTGGCAAAGGCCGACAACAGCGCAAACTGCGTGGCCGTGAAGCGCTGGTTGCACAGGCTCATCATGAAGGCCACGAAGGCGGCCGTGCCCATGCCGCCGCTCAGGTTCTCAAAGGCCACCACCATCAACAGGCCGCCGTCCACCGGCGTCGGCGTGGCCAGCTTCACAAAGCCCCAGTCAAAGGCCGGCAGCACGGTGCCGGGCAGCACGCCCTTGCCGCTGACCGCCAACCACCAGAAGCCCAGGTTGCTCAGCAGCTGCAGCACGCCGAAGAACATCAGCGAGCGCCACAGGCCGAGCTTGAGCATCATCGCGCCGCCGACCAGGGCGCCGCCGATCGTCAGCCACAGCCCGATCACCTTGTTCACCACACCCACCTCGGCCGAGGTGTAGGCCATGCTCTTGAGCAGGAACGCCGTCATCAGCGAACCG
>JANMHH010000044.1:0-10047 GCA_031375065.1 Rubrivivax sp.
GGCCGACGCGCCCGCCGTGCGTGTCTACGGCACCCAACCCGCTGCCTTCCTTGGCACCGCCCACATCACCGCAGGCGAACTCATCGCTGACCGCCTGCTCAGCCCTCTCGAAGTTCAGGACCGACCATGACCCACGCTGCCATCCGCAACATCGCCATCATTGCCCACGTCGACCACGGCAAAACCACCCTGGTCGACCAACTGCTGCGCCAAAGCGGCACCTTCCGTGAAAACGAAAAGGTGGCCGAGCGCGTGATGGACAGCAACGACATCGAGCGCGAACGCGGCATCACCATCCTGGCCAAGAACTGCGCCGTGGAATGGAAAGGCACCCACGTCAACATCGTCGACACCCCCGGACACGCCGACTTCGGTGGCGAGGTGGAGCGCGCGCTGTCGATGGTCGACGGCGTGGTGCTGCTGATCGACGCGCAGGAAGGCCCGATGCCGCAGACGCGCTTTGTCACGCGCAAGGCCTTGGCTTTGGGGCTGAAGCCCATCGTCGTGGTCAACAAGGTCGACAAACCCGGCTCGCGCCCCGACTACGTCATCAACGCCGCGTTCGACCTGTTCGACAAGCTGGGCGCCACCGAAGAGCAACTGGACTTTCCGGTCGTCTACGCCTCGGGCCTGAACGGCTGGGCGTCCTTGACCGAAGGCACCGCTGGCGAGGCCTGGGGCACCGACATGAGCGCGCTGTTTGACACCGTGCTGCGCCACGTGCCGGCGCACCAAGGCGACCCGGCTGCACCGCTGCAGCTGCAGATCTCGTCGCTGGACTACTCCACCTTTGTCGGCCGCATCGGCGTGGGCCGCATCACGCAGGGCACGCTCAAGCCGATGATGGACGTGATGGTCTGCGAGGGCACGCCCGACGAAGGCGGCAAAACCTTCAAGGGCCGCGTCAACCAGGTGCTGACCTTTGAAGGCCTGGAGCGGGTTCAAGCCACCGAGGCCGGCCCGGGCGACATCGTGCTGATCAACGGCATCGAGAACATCGGCATCGGCGTGACGCTGACCGACCCGCTCAACCCGATGCCGCTGCCCATGCTGCACGTCGACGAGCCCACCTTGACGATGAATTTCTGCGTCAACAACAGCCCCCTGGCTGGCCGCGAAGGCAAGTACGTCACCAGCCGTCAGATCTGGGACCGCCTGCAAAAAGAACTGCAGAGCAATGTGGCGCTGCGTGTCAAGGAATCCAGCGAAGACGGCATCTTCGACGTCAGCGGCCGCGGCGAACTGCACCTGACTATCCTGCTGGAAAACATGCGCCGCGAAGGCTACGAACTGGCGGTCAGCAAGCCGCGGGTGGTGTTCCATGAAGTCAACGGCGAGCGCCACGAACCGATCGAGATGCTGACGGTGGACATCGAAGACCAGCACCAGGGCGGCGTGATGCAGGCCCTGGGCGAACGCAAGGCCGATCTGGTCAACATGGAAACCGACGGCCGCGGTCGGGTGCGCCTGGAGTACCGCATTCCGGCGCGCGGGTTGATTGGCTTTTCCAACGAGTTCATGAACCTGACCCGTGGCACCGGCCTGATCAGCAACATCTTTGACGGCTACGAAGCCTACAAGGGCGAAATCGAAGGCCGCAAGAACGGTGTGCTGATCAGCATGGACGAAGGCGAGATCTTCACCTACGCGCTGGGCAAGCTGGACGACCGCGGCCGCATGTTCGTCAAGGCCGGCGACCCGGTCTACGAAGGCATGGTGGTGGGCATCCACAACCGCGAAAACGACCTGGTGGTCAATGCCACCCGCACCAAGCAGCTGACCAACTTCCGTGTCAGCGGCAAGGAAGACGCGATCAAGGTCACCGCGCCCATCGACGCCACGCTGGAGTACGCGGTGGAGTTCATCGCCGACGACGAACTGGTGGAAATCACGCCCAAGAGCATCCGCATCCGCAAGCGCCACCTGAAAGAGCACGACCGCAAGCGCGCCAGCCGCGATTGATGCGGGGGTTCGGCGCATGGCTTTGATGCCAGAGAAGGGCCGCACCACCATGACCCACCGCCAGGCGGTGTGGGTGATGGTGGCAGCCGCGCTGATGTGGAGCATCGCCGGCGTGGTGTCGCGCTTTCTGGAGAGTGCGGCCCGCTTCGAGCTGACCTTTTGGCGCGGTGCCTTCACGGTGCTGGCCCTGGTGGTGCTGCTGGGCGTGATGCGCGGCCCCGGCGCGCTGTGGCAGCAGCTGCTTCAGGGTGGGCGGGCGCTGTGGCTGTCTGGCGCGTGCTGGGCGGTGATGTTCACGGCCTTCATGGTCGCCCTGACGCTGACCAGTGTGGCCAACGTGCTGATCACCCTGGCCCTGGGGCCGCTGTTCACGGCCGTGGCCTCGCGCCTGGTGCTGGGCCATCAACTGGCAACGCGCACCTGGGCGGCCATCACGTTGGCCGGGCTGGGCATCGCCTGGATGTATGGCCACGAGGTCAGCGCCGGCGACGCCCGCAGCCTGATGGGCATGGGTGTGGCGTTGTGCGTGCCGGTGGCTGCCGCTGTCAACTGGACCTTGTTGCAGCACCTGAAAGGCCGGAGCGGCGCAAGCACCGACATGCTGCCCGCGGTTCTGCTCGGCGCACTGATCTGCGCCTTGGGCACCTTGCCATTTGCGCTGCCCTTTGCCGCCACTGGACGTGACATCGGCCTGTTGGCCATGCTGGGCGTGGTGCAGCTGGCCATCCCCTGCCTGATGGCGGTGGCGGTGGCGCGGGTGCTCAGTGGCCCCGAAATTTCGCTGCTGGCCTTGCTGGAGGTGCTGTTTGGCGTGGCCTGGGCCTGGTTGGGCGCTGGCGAGGCACCCACCACGGCCGTGCTGGGTGGCGGCCTGCTGGTCATCTGTGCCTTGGCCGGCAACGAATGGCTGGCCTTGCGCAGTGGTGCCCGCGGCTAACCGCGTTGGCGGCACGGCGGCTAGGGTGAGCCCGGGGCTGCGCCGCCTTGGCGCAGGCCTAGCATGCAGGCACCCGGCGCCACTTGATGACGGGGCCGCCCAGCAGGAGCTTGCATGAAACAGCTGTCCGGACTGGACGCCACCTTCCTGTACCTGGAAACACCCCAGATGCCCATGCATGTGGGCGCCCTGCACGTGTTCGAGCTGCCCAGCGGCTACAAAGGCAAATTCGTCACTGCACTGCGCAAGCACATGGCGCTGCGCCTGCCCGTCGCGCCGGTGTTGCGTCGGCGCCTGTGGTGGATGCCACTGAACCTGGCCAACCCGGCCTGGGTGGACGCCGAGCCTGACCTCAAGCACCACGTGGAAGAAGTCAAGCTGCGCAAGGGGGCTGGCCTGGCCGAGTTGGAAGCCGAAGTGTCGCGCCTGCACCCGGTGCTGCTCGACCGCCAGAAGCCGCTGTGGAAGTTCTACGTCTTCGAAGGCCTGGCGCCGTCTGCGCAGGGTCGGCGCCGGGTCGGCCTGTACAGCCAGATGCACCATGCCGCGGTGGATGGCCAAGCCGCCGTGGCGCTGGCCAATGTGCTGCTGGACGTGACACCCGAGCCACGCCGCATCGAGGTGCGGCCGTCCAAGCGTGCACGCATCTTTCGGCTGGACATGACCGAGATGTTGCGCGGTGTGCTGGGCAGCCAGGCGCAAAAGGTGGCCCAGATCGTGCGCAACCTGCCCGGCACCGTGGGCACGTTGAAGGACGCGGCCTCGTCGGCGGTCAGCACGTCGCAGTTGCTGACCGGCAAGGACGGCCCGAGCAACCTGACACTGGCGCCGCGCCTGCCCTTGAACCACTCGCTCACCGAAGGCCGCGCCTTCGCCAGCGTCAGCCTGCCGCTGCCCGAGCTGAAGCAGATCGGCCGCGCCTTCGAGGCCACCATCAACGACATGGTGCTGATGGTCTGCAGCAGCGCATTGCGGCGCTACTACAGCAAGCGCCGCCTGCTGCCACGCAAGAGCCTGGTCGCGGCCGTGCCCATTTCGCTGCGCGAAAAGGGCGACACCACGCCCGACAACCAGGCCAGCATCAGCCTGATCAGCCTGGGCACCCACATCAGCGACCCGCGCAAGCGCCTGGACCACGTCAAAGCCGCCACCGCGGCCATGAAGTCGACCATGGGCAGCTTGAAGAGCATCCTGCCGACCGACTTTCCGTCTTTGGGCGTGCCTTGGTTGATCGAAGCGGCCACCGCGCTGTACGGCAAAGCCAAGGTGGCCGACCGCATCCCGCTGGTCGCCAACCTGGTCATCAGCAACGTGCCTGGGCCACCGGTGCCGCTGTACATGGCGGGTGCCCGGATGCTGACCAACTACCCCACCAGCATCATCGTGCACGGCATGGCGCTCAACATCACCGTGCAGAGTTACGACCAGAGTCTGGACTTCGGCCTGATGGCCGACAGCGCGGCCATGCCCGACGTGTGCGAACTGGCCGACGCCATCGCGATCGCCTTCGACGACCTGCGTGCCTTGCCCCGCCCGGGCGAAAGCGAATCCGACGACCCCGCGCCTGAGGGGGTGGTCGGCCGCGCGGCCAAGCAGCTCGGCAACAAACTGGGTGGCGCGGCCAGCGACGCCATGAAAGGCGCTCTCAAGGGCGCTGTGTCAGGCGTGGTGAAGGGCTCGGTGGCCGGTGCCGTGCGCGGCTTGATGGGCCAGGCCATGAAGTCGGCTGTCGCGCAGGTGACAGGCCCTGGGCGCGTAAAACCTAGGGCATCTGCACCGGTCAAGAAGCCGCGCGGCCGCTGACAATGCGCGCATGACTTTCGCCAAGCGCAGGCCCACGGCCGCTTCTCGGGCTTCTGCCCACCCGCACACCCACCCCGAGCCCCGGCCTTTTGCACCGCTGGACGCCAGCGAACTGATCTCGGCGCCAGGGCCGCTGCTGATGATGATGGAGGCGCGGGCACCCTGGGAGTACGCCGCCATGGTGGCCGCAGCGCCCTGGCTCAACCGCTTGCCGGTGGGCGACGGTCACCCGGTGATGGTCTTCCCCGGCCTGGGCGCGTCGGACATGAGCACCACGCCGCTGCGCAACTTTCTGCGTGACCGCGGCTACACGCCTTACGCCTGGAAGCAGGGCTTCAACTTTGGTCCGCGCCACGGCGTGCTCGACGCCTGCCGCGACCTGGTGCTGCGCACCGCGCAACACCACCAGCAGAAGGTCAGCCTGATCGGCTGGAGCCTGGGTGGCATCTACGCCCGCGAGATTGCCAAAGAGCAGCCCGACCAGGCCCGTTGCGTCATCACGCTGGGCACGCCCTTTGCCGGTCACCCCAGGGCCACCAACGCGTGGCGGTTTTATGAGCTGGTCAGTGGCCAGTCGGTGCACGACCACGAGTTGGTCGAAACCATCGCCCAGCCACCCGCATGCCCCACCACCAGCATCTACAGCAAGACCGACGGCGTGGTGGCCTGGCAATGCAGCATCAACGCGGCCGCGCCGCACACCGAAAACATCGAGGTTCACGCCAGCCACGTCGGCATGGGCATGAACCCGCTGGCGCTTTACGCCATTGCCGACCGCCTGGCCCAGGACCCGCGGCGCTGGAAGAAGTTTGACGTCAAAGGCGCGCGCAAGTGGTTCTTCAAGGTCACCCACCATTCACCACTGCAAGCCAGCTCTTCCCTCTAGATGCAAATCGCTGCGAACGGCATCCAGATCGAGCTTGACGACCAGGGCCCCGCCAACGCCGAGCCGCTGCTGTTGATCATGGGCCTGGGCATGCAGCTCATTGGCTGGCCCGACGAGCTGGTGCAGCTGCTGGTGTCGCGTGGCTTTCGGGTCCTGCGGCTGGACAACCGCGATGTCGGCCTGAGCCAGGGCTTCGACCACCTGGGCGTGCCCAACTTGGGGCTGGCGGCGCTGCGCCACTGGGTCCACCTGCCGGTGCGTTCGCCCTACAGCATGGGCGACATGGCCGCCGACGCCTTGGGGGTGCTGGACGCGCTGGGCCTGCAACGGGTGCATGTCTGCGGTGCTTCGATGGGCGGCATGATTGCCCAGCACCTGGCCGCCAAACACCCGGATCGCGTCAAGAGCCTGACGCTGATGATGACCACCACGGGCGCCCGCAGCTTGCCGCAAGCCAAGTGGGCGGTGCAAAAGGTGCTGCTGTCGCGGCCCGATGGCACCGACCCGGCGGCGGTGGTGGCCCATCTGCAAAAAGTCTTGCGGCTGATCGGCAGCCCGTCCTTCCCGGCCGAGCCCGAGCGGCTGCGTCAGCGCTTGCTGGACAGCGTGAACCGGGCCTGGCGGCCTGCGGGCACCGCACGCCAACTGGCGGCCGTGGTGGCCGATGGCGACCGCTCGGCACTGGTGGCGCGCATCCAGTCGCCGACCTGCGTGATCCACGGCCAGGCCGATCCTTTGGTGCCGGTGGCGGCCGGGCAGGACCTGGGCTCGCGCATTGCAGGCGCCACGGTGGACATCGTGCCGGGCATGGGTCACGACCTGCCGGTGCAACTGCTGCCGCGTTTTGCCGACGCCATCGCGCAGGTCGCGCGGCGCGCCTGAAACCGCGCGCCCCGTCGATAGCGCGCTTCAGCCCTTGGCGCCCCAGGGTGTGAGGTGCACGATGGCCGCCATCGCGGCGCCGTAAACCGCCATGCCCGCACCGGCCAGGGCAAAGATGGTCCAAGGCTCGGCTTGTGTCTGCGTCAGGATCCACCCGCCCACCGTCACCACCACCAGCCGCACGGTACCCGCCAACACCGGCCCGATGGCCTGGCCTGCGCCCAGCGACGAAAAGTACAGGCACAAGCCCAGACCAAACAGGCCATAGCCCGGGCCCACCCACTGGAAGTAGGTGGCCGCCGAGGCCAGCACCGCAACGTCGCGGGTGAAGAGTCGACTCCACACGTCGGGCCACGCCGCCAAAACCAGCCCCAGCAGACCCAGGCCGACAAAGGACACCGCGCCAGCCACCCAGGCCACGCGCCGCGCCCGCTCGACCTGCCCGGCACCGATGGCCATGCCGACCAGCGGCACCGAGGCCACACCGATGGCAAAGGCAATCGGCACCAGCAAGAACTCCAGGCGCGTGCCGATGCCGTAGCCGGCCAAGGCGTTGGTGCCAAAGCGGGCCACCAACCAGGTCAGCACCAGAATGGTCAGCACCGTCTGCAACGGTGACAGGCAGGCCACCGCGCCGACGCGCAAGATGTCGGCCATCAGGCGCCGCTGCAGTGGGGTGGACTTGAAGCGCAGCCGCAAGCGCGCACGGCCACGGTGCAGGTAACTCAGCAGGAACAGCGCGCCGCCCAGGTAGGCCACCACCTGACCCACCGCCAAACCCGCCATGCCGCCACGTGGCAGGCCCCACCAACCCAGACCCACCGCGCCACCCACCAGCACCTGCGTGGCGGCCACCACCAGCAAGGTGGCCGACGGCACGCGCATGTTGCCGCTGCCGCGCACCACCGAAGCACAGGTGTTCAGCACCCAGACGCCCACCGACCCCAAGAAGGCGACGTTGGAATAGGCCACCGCCTGCTGCAGCGCGTCCCCGCTACCGCCCAACAGCGCAAACAGCGCCGGTCCGAACAGCAACATCAGCACCATGATGGCCAGCCCCGACAACACGCCAATCCACAGCGCGTGCACCGCCAAGGCGTTGGCGCGCGCGATGTCGCCGGCGCCCAGGGCCCGGCTGATCGCTGATGACACGCCACTGCCCATGGCCCCGGCCGACAGCATCTGCTGCAGCATGACAAAGGGAAACACCAGCGCCATGCCGGCCAGCGACGGCACGCCCATGCTGCCCACCAAAGCGGTCTCGATCATGGCCGCCGTGGCGCTGGCCAGCATGGCCGCCATGTTGGGCAGCGCAAAACGCAGCAGCGTGGGCAGGATCGGGCCGGTCAGCAGGCGCTGCTGTGCGGCGTCGGCCGCCGCGTGCGCCGCCATGTCGGATGCTGTGTTGTCTGCCTTGTCGGCAGCAGGGGCCGACGACTGGCCCTGGGCTAAAGTCAAGTGTCGTAGCCGGGGTTTTCGCGGTTGAGCTTGCGCAGCAGCGCAGGCCAAGCCAGGTTGGAGCCTTGGCCTGCGGTGGCCGTCTTGCCGACGTTGGCATTGGCCGCAATCGGGCCGGCGCCGATCAGGTTGAGCGCGGCACCGCCCGACTGCGCATCGATCTGGATGCAGCAGGTGCTCTCAAAGAAATACATGTTCAGGAAGGCGTCCTGGATGGTGCGGCCCACGGTCAACAAACCGTGGTTACGCAGCATCAGGAAGTTGGCACGGCCCAGGTCGGCCTGCAGGCGCGGCTTTTCGTCGGCGTGCAGTGCGATGCCTTCGTAGTCGTGGTACGCCAGCGAATTCAGGATCAAGGTGGACTGCTGGCTCAACGGCAACACGCCGGCCTTCTGCGCACTGACCGCCACACCGGCGCGGCTGTGCGTGTGCAGCACGCAGCCGGCGTCGTCGCGCACCTCGTGGATGCAGCTGTGGATGGTGAAACCGGCCGGGTTGACCGGGAACGGCGACTCGCGCAGCTTGTTGCAGCTTTGGTCGATGAGGACCAGGCTGCTGGCCGTGATCTCGTCAAACATCAAGCCATAGGGGTTGATCAGGAAGTTGTGCTCGGCGCCCGGCAAACGCGCCGAGATGTGGGTAAAGACCAGGTCACTCCAGCCGTAGGCGGCCACCAGTCGGTAGGCCGCTGCCAGGTCCACGCGCAGTTTCCATTCTTCGGCGCTGACCACTTCCTTCAGGGATGGAATCTTCATGGGGTGTCTCCGGCGGTTGGGGGGTCGAGGCGGGTAGGGCGGCGAGGCTGAAAACAGATTGCGCGGCCGGCCTGACCAGCATCTCACAAACGGCTGCTGTAGTCAGCCATTCACTGGCCGGCAAAGCGCGGCGCGCGTTTTTCGACGAAGGCCGCCGCTGCGCCCTTGTGGTCGTCTGTCTCGAAGGTGCGCACCATGTGGATGGCCTCGGCGTCCAGCACGTCGTGCAGCGAACCGCGCAGGCCGGTGTTGAGGTTGCGCTTCATGTAGCCCAAGGCCACCGTGGGCAAGGCGGCCAGCTCGGCCGCCCAGGCGCTGGCGGCTTCGCTCAGTTGGGCTGCAGGCACGCAGCGGTTGACCAGTCCCATTTTCTGGGCCTCGCTGCCGCGCAGGACTTCGCCGGTGAAGTAAAGCTCACGCGCCTTGGCCGCACCGACCAGGTGGTTCAAGAAATAACTGCCACCAAAGTCACCCGACAGGCCGATCTTGGAAAACGCGGTGGTCAGCTTGGCGTCGTCGGCAGCGATGCGCAGGTCGCAGGCCAGGGCCAGCGACAGGCCAGCGCCGGCAGCGGCCCCGGGGATCACGGCCAAGGTCGGTTTGGGCATTTCGTGCAGCCAGCGGCTGACTTCCATGCGCGCGCGCAGGTCGGCCACCTTTTGGTCAAAGCCCATCACCGCCGGTGCACCTGCCGCGTTCTTGGCAAAGCCCTTGACGTCACCGCCCGCACAGAATGCGCCGCCTGCGCCGGTCAGCACCACGAGCCTGACGGCCGGGTCGGTGGACAGGCGCGGCAGCGCTTCGGCCAGCGCTTCGATCATGTCGCGGCTGAAGGCGTTGCGAGCCTGCGGCCGGTTCATGGTCAAGGTGGTGATGCCATGGGCGGTGGTTTCCAGCAGATCTTGCGTCATGTCGTGGCTCTCTGGTGGCGGTGGGAATGATGTCACGCGGGTGCTGAAGCCGCTGTCGCCAGCGTGCCACCCAAAGCCGCGGTTCTGGGCGTCATTCAGGCATCACTCCGGCAGCAGCAAGGCAGCGATCAGGCAGCGATCAGGCAGCGATCAGGCAGCGATCATGTTGCCAACAATCGCGCTCGGGCCTCGGCGTACTCGCGCTTGAAACGGGCCACCAGCTCACCCGCCGGCAGCACCTCGCGAATGGCGCCGATGCCTTGGCCGCAACCCCAGATGTCCTTCCAGGCCTTGGCGGTGCTGGCGCCTTCGCCGCTGGCGAAGTTCATCTTGCTGGGGTCGCTTTGCGGCAGGTTGTCGGGGTCCATGCCGGCGTTGCGGATGCTGCCCTTGAGGTAGTTGCCGTGGATGCCGGTGTAGAAGTTGCTGTAGACGATGTCGTCGGAATTCGAC
>JANMHH010000066.1:0-1570 GCA_031375065.1 Rubrivivax sp.
CGTTGCCGGCCTGGGCAGCCACCACCGGCACGCCTTCGGCCACCGCCATGGCCACCACGTCGGTCAGGTAGAACTCTTTTTGCACGTTGTCGTTCTTCAAGGCCATGACCCAGCGTTTGAGCAACGCGGTGGGCGCGGCCATGATGCCGGTGTAGACCTCGCGGATGGCCCGCTGCTCGGCGCTGGCGTCCTTGTGTTCGACGATGGCCTGCACCGCCAGGCCCTGGCGGACGATGCGGCCGTAGCCGGTGGCGTCGGTCAGCTCGATGGTCAAGAGCGCCAGCTGCTTGCCAGCGCAAGCTTGCACCAGCGCGTTGACGGTTTCGGCGCGGATCAAGGGCACGTCGCCATTCAGGATCAGCGTGATGGCGTGGTCGTCCAACAGCTGCGGCACGGCTTGCTGAATGGCGTGGCCGGTGCCCAGCTGCGGCATCTGGCGTGCGAACACCGCGCCACTTTGGGCGCAGGCGGCTTCCACACCTTCGGCGCCGTGGCCGGTGATGATCACGGTGCGGTTGGCGCTGCTGTTTTCGCCGACTTGAGCAGCGGCGTCCAGAACATGCTGCAATAGGCTGCGGCCGCCCAGGCGGTGCAGCACTTTCGGGGTGGCCGACTTCATGCGGGTGCCCTTGCCCGCGGCCATGATCACGACGTTGAGTGCCATGCAAGTGTCTCGGATCAAAACCTTCATTATCGGGTTGGCACTGCTGCTGCTGGGCCCGGCCTTGACGGGTTGCAGTGCATTGCGCCTCGCTTATGCCAACGGCTCGCAACTGAGCTGGTGGTGGCTGGACGGCTACTTTGACTTCAGCCGTCAGCACGCGCCACAGGTGCGCCAGACGCTGGACGACTGGTTCGAGTGGCACCGCGCCACCCAGTTGACGGGCGTGACAGCCTTGTTGGGGGCGGCCGGCCAGCAGGTGATGGAACCCGTCAGCCCGGCCCTGGTTTGCCGTTGGCAAGAGCGCATTCGGGAACAGTTTGAACCCGCGGTGGGTCGTGCCTTGACCGATTTTGCCGACGCGGTGCCGGGCCTGGGTGACGCCCAGCTCAAGCACCTGGAGCGGCATTACCTGAAGGTCAACGACGACATGCGCGCCGCCTACCTGCAAACCGATGCGGCCGAGCGCCAGCGCGAATCGCTCAAACGCACCTTGGAACGGGCCGAGCGTGTCTACGGCAAGCTCGACGACAACCAGAGCCGCCTGGTCGCGGCCGGCATTGCCACCTCACCGTTCAACCCCGAGCTGTGGTTGGCCGAGCGCCAGCGCCGCCAGCGCGACACCTTGCAGACCCTGCGCCGGCTGGTGTCCGAGCGGCCCGACAAGGATCAGCGGGTGGCTGCGCTGCGCGCCCTGGTGCAGCGCACAGAAAAGTCGCCCAACGCGGAGTACCGTGCTTACCAGGTCAAGCTGACCGAATACAACTGCGGGCTGGCCGCGCAACTGCACAACGCCACCACGCCAGCGCAACGCGCCAAGGCGCGCGACAACCTCAAGGGCTGGGAAGCCGATTTGCGCTCACTGCTGACCCCCAGCGTTTGACGAGCGGACCATTCAGGGAGGCAACT
>JANMHH010000093.1:0-19637 GCA_031375065.1 Rubrivivax sp.
CGACCTGCCGCGATCAAGCGCGCCACGGTCTGTGGCGAGACGAGACCAACGGGTACCGGGCTCCGCTCATGTCCCCCGGGACCGGCTTCGCCGGTCCCTCCTCCTAATACTTCGCTGCGCCCGGTACCCATTGCCCTCGTCCATCCACCATGGAGGCGGTCCAAAAAAATCGGCACGCCACCGCCGGTGCCTGAGCGGGCGATTGGGGTGCCCTGCGGAGCGAAGTATCAGGAGGAACGGCGGGCGAAGCCCGGCGCGGGGGACATGAGCGCAGCAGGGCACCCCAAGCGCACGCGATCGCCACAGACTGCCGCAGATCGAAAGTCAGCAATGCGCCGTAAGCCGACACGACATACCCAACCCGGACTGATGCGAAAGATCGCAAACGCGCATGCGATTCAATCGCCCCGCAGCACCCGCCCCGCACGTTGCGTTGGGCCATTCAATGGCGCGCTCGCCACACCACCCACCCGCAACCCTTGCCGCAGCGCCCAGCTGCCGTTGACCAGCACATGCACAAAACCGTTCGGGTGTTGCGCCGGCTGCGCGATGCTGGAGCGGTCTTGCACCTGCGCGGGGTCAAACACCACCAGGTCGGCAAAGGCGCCTTCACGCAGCAAGCCACGGTCGCGCAGGCCCAGGCGCTCGGCCGGGCGGCCGGTGATGCGGTGCACGGCCTGGGCCAGGCTCAGCACGCCGCGGTCGCGGGCGTAGTGGCCCAGCAGGCGGGCCACCCAGCCATAACCCCCCAGTGAGCCGATGGTGCCTTGCAAGGGCCCCTGCGCCGACACCGCCAGCGTGTCGGACATGACGCTGCAACGGGCGTCTTGCAGGCACAGGCAGATGTCGGCGTCGTCAAAGTTCTTCGACGTCCACATCAGCTGCGCCATCGCCGGGCCTTCGTCCAGCAAGAGGTCGAACACGGCGTCGTGCGGGCTGCAGTGGCGCAGCCGCCCGATGTGCGCAAAGTCCAGGCCCACCAGTTCCGGGTGCGCCTGGCTGGCGAGCAGCACGATGCGGCTCCATTGCCCATCGCTCACCAGGCGCCAGATCGGGCGCGGGTTGTGTTTCATGCGTTCGCGCTGCACCGGGTCTTGCAGACGCAGCCGGGTTTGTTCGATGCCACCCTCACGCGCCCAGGCGGGCAGGCAGGCGATCACCACGGTGTGGCTCCACTCGTGGGGTATGACGTCGAAGGCCACGTCCACGCCCTCGCGTGTGGCCTGATCGATCTGTTCCAGCGCCAAGGCCATGGCCTGCGGGGGCGCGCCGTACTTGGGTTGGATGTGCGAGATCTGCAAGCGCGCGCCGCTGCGCCGGGCGGTGCGCAGGGCCTCGGCAAAACTGGTCTCGCAGTCCACGTCGCGGTTGCGCACATGGGTGGCGTACAGCTTGCCGCGGCGCGCGGCCACCGCGGCCATGGCTTGCAACTCGGCGTCGGGGCTCTGATTGCCCGGCCAGTACTCCAGGCCGGTGGACAAACCCATGGCACCCTCGTCAAAGGCTTGTTCGGCCAGCTGCACCATGTGCTGCATTTCCGCGGCAGAGCAGTCGCCCGTTGCCGGCGCTTTCTCTGGCGCTGGCGCTGGCACGGGCGCGGGCGCGGGCGCGGGCACGGGCACAGCAACAGCCTGGCTGCCGGCGCCGCTGCGGTTCGCGGTGGCCACGCGCCGCAGGGCCCCGTGCCCGACAAAGGCCGCCACGTTCACGGCCGGCCGCGCCGCCTGCAGGCGGTCCAGGTACTGCGCAAAGCTGCGCCAGTCCAGCGCCACGCCGGCTTCCATGTGGCCCAGCATCTGGCTCGGGTCCGGCTGGGCCGCCAGCGGCGCGGCACTGAAGCCGCATTGGCCGATGACCTCGGTGGTCACGCCTTGGCAGATCTGGCTGTCGGCGCTGCCGTCCACCAGCAGCGTGAAGTCGGAGTGCGTGTGCATGTCGATGAAGCCTGGCGCCAGCACCAGGCCGCTGGCGTCGATGCACTCAGCGGCCAGGTTCGTCAACGGCGTGCCGGTGGCGCGCGCCGCCTGAACCAGCGCGCCCACCGCCACGATGCGGTCGCCGCGGATGGCCACGTCGGCCAACACGGCCTCGCTGCCGGTGCCGTCCAGCACCATTCCACCGTGGATGAGGATGTCAAACATCGGATGGTCCTTGGGGCTACGGTTTCAGGGCCCGTGCCAGCACGCGCACGCCCGCAGCGATGCGGTCGACCGGAATGGATGAATAGCCGATGCGCAGGTGGTGGCGTGGCACCCGGCGGCCGGCAAAGAACACATCGCCCGGCTCCACCACCACACCCTGGGGGTACAGGGCCTGAGCCAGCTCGCGCGTGTCCACGCTCTTGGGGGCGCTGACCCACAACGCCGAGCCGCCCTGCGCGGCCAGCGGCACCAGGCTGGGCGCGTGTTGACGCAGCGCCGCCTGCAGCGCCTGCGCACGTTCGCGGTAGGCCAGGTTCAAGCGCCGCATGAAGGCCGCGTGGTGGCCGTGGGCGATGAAGCTGGCGGCCACCTGCTGGTTGTTGGTGGGCACATGGCGCATCACCAGGCGGCGCAGCGCGCGCAGTTCGGCCACCAGGGGCGCCGGCGCCACCACGTAGCCCAGGCGCAAGCCGTGGGCCAGTGTCTTGGACAGGCTGCCCAGGTAGATCACGCGGTCGGCGCTGTCCAGGCTTTTCAGCGCCGGCGTGGGCTGCCCGGAGTGGTTGAGCTCACTCTCGTGGTCGTCTTCGATGACCACGAAGTCGTCGCGCTCGGCTCGCGCCAGCAGTTCCTGGCGGCGTTGCAGCGGCATCGTCACGGTGGTTGGGCACTGGTGGCTGGGTGTGACGTAGACATACTGGCAACCGGACAGTTGTGCGCCGGGCACCAGCCCTTGTTCGTCCACCCGCAAAGGCAAGACATGCCGGGTGCGCAGAAGAAAGTTGTTACGGGCGTCGGGGTAGCCCGGGTTCTCGATGCCCACCGTGGTGGTAGCGCTGATCAACAAGGTGGCCAGCAGGAAGGCCGCCTGCTGCGCGCCTGCGGTGACCAGGATCTGGTCGCGTTCAGCCCAGATGCCCCGTGCGGGCAACAAGCGGCGGTGGATTTGCTCCACCAGCGACTCGTCATCACGGTCGATGTGGTCTGGCGCCCAGCGCCGCAGCGCGCGGGTTTGCATCGACTCCAGCACGCATTCGCGCCAATCGGCGCTGGGAAACAGCGTGGCGTCGAACTGGCCGTAGATGAAGGGATAGGGCAGCTGCTGCCAATCGCTGGGCTTGCTGATGTTGCGCTGTTCGCTGGGCTTGAGCTTCATCCGCGCGGGCCAGTCCACGGCCAACGCTGTCACGCCAGCCTGCGTTGCGGCCCGTTCACGCGCGCCCCGGTAGGTGGCCTGCAGCTGTTCGCTGACAAAAAAACCGCTGCGCGAGCGGCTGCTGATCAGCCCCTTGTCGGCCAGGGCTCGCAAAGCCAAGGTCACCGTGTCGCGTGAAACGCCCAGGGTTTGTGCCAGCACGCGGCTGGACGGCAGCGCCGCCCCCGGTGACAGAAAACCTTCCATCACCGCGTGCACCAACATGTCGCGCAGTTGGCCCTGCAACGTGCTGGCGCCGCCTTCAAAACGGCGGAACAAGCGCTGCCACATCAGGTCGGGGGTGGGGGTGCGGCGTGGCATGTTGGGCGAGGTTGCACGCTGGCCATACCCCTGCGCATCAGGGTCAACCCGCGTCAAACACCTGAATTCTGGACTGATGATTTGATTCCATCTGGCTGGATGTGAAATGACACAGACCGCATACCCTGCGCGGCAGCATGAAGACCCCCTTTGATTCCACCCGCTTGTGGACGGGCGCCGCCACGGTGGGCGTGCTGCTGCTCTTCTGGGTGGTGGGTTCCAGCTCGGGTTTCATCAACGCCCAGGTCTTCCCCAACCCCGAACAGTTCCTGGCCGCGGCGCGCCAACTCTTGTTTGGCGAAGGCTTTGGCGACGCGCGCATCCACGAGCATGTGCTGCAAAGCGTCAAGCTCATCCTGATGGGCTTTTTTGCCGCCACCGCCGTGGGCGTGCCGCTGGGCCTGTGGATGGGCTGGAGCCGCCGCGCCGAAGCCTTGATCAACCCCATCTTCCTGCTCATCCGGCCCATTCCGGCGCTGGCCTGGATACCGCTGGCCATCGTCTGGCTGGGCCTGGGTGATGCGGCCAAGGTGATGATCCTGTGGTTTGCAGCATTTGTGCCCTCGGTCATCAACAGCTTCACTGGCGTGCGCAACATCGAGCGGCCCATCGTCGAAGCCAGCCGCATGCTGGGTGTGCGTGGCTGGTCACTGGTCAAGGACGTCATCGTGCCGGGCGCCTTGCCCAGCATCTTCACCGGGCTGCGTTTGTCGCTGCAGGGCTGCCTGACGGCTCTGGTGGCGGCCGAACTGCTGGGCGCTTTGCTGGGCATCGGCAAGGTGCTCTACCAGGCGGGCTTGGACATCTACCCGGCGATGATCCTGGCCGGCATGGTCACGGTGGCGGTGGTCGGCTTTGCGCTCACCGCGGTGCTGGACTTTGTCGAGCGCCGTTCCATGCCCTGGCGCAACACCGGCGGCTGAAGCGCAAACCCCATGGGCGACAAACTCCCGCGCCAAGAGGTGGTCTGGCTGTCTATCGCCGGGCTGTCCATCTTCCTGGGTCTGTGGACCTTTGCCGCCTGGGCCGAGTTTGCGCCGCGCAAGTTCCTGCCGCTGCCCTGGGAGGTGCTGGAACGCGGCTGGTTGTTGCTGTCCAAGCCCTTCTCGGGCCAGACCTTGCAGGGCCACCTGGCCGCCAGCATCGAACGTTATGTGCGCGGCTTTGCACTGGCCGCCGCGGTGGGCGTGCCTCTGGGCCTTTTGATGGGCTGGTACCGCTGGCTGGACCATGTGGTCACGCCGCTGTTCGACAGCCTGCGCTTCATCGCCCCGATTGCCTGGGTGCCCTTTGCCGCGCTGTGGTTTGGCACCGGGGTGGGCGGGCCCACCTTGATCATCTTTGCCGGCGCATTTGCGCCGTGCCTGATCAACGCCTACCGCGGCGCACGCTTTGTTGACAAGAAGTACATCGAAGCCGCGCAGGTGTATGGCGCGTCGGGGCCGCGCATCGTGCTCGAAGTGCTGCTGCCCGCGTCCTTGCCGTCCATCATCGCCGGGCTGCGCATCAGCGCCGGGGCCGGTTGGCAAAGCTTGATTGGCGCCGAGTTGATTGCCGCCAGCAGCGGCGTCGGCTTGATGATGGTGCGCGGCCAAGGCGCGCTGGACACCTCCATCGTGATGGTCGGCATGATCGCCGTGGGCGTGTTCGGCCTGTTGGTGGACGTGGCGCTGCGTGGCGTCGAAGCCTGGGTCAACCGCAAGCGCGGTCTGTAGACCGCCTCAACTCAAAAGACAACATCCATGGCCAACATCGTGCTGGACAACGTCTCGCGCAGCTTTCGCCGCGATGGCAAAGACTTCCTGGCGCTGGACCAGGTCAGTTTCACCTGCAACGAACATGAATTCGTCGCCGTGGTGGGCCCGTCGGGCTGTGGCAAGACGACCTGCATGCGCATGGCCGCAGGACTTGAATTTCCCAGCAGCGGCACCGTCACCGTGGGCGGCAAGGTGGTCAAGGAACCCGGCCCCGACCGCGCCGTGGTGTTCCAGCAGTTTGCGCTGTTCCCCTGGAAGACGGTGCAGGAAAACATCCAGTTCGGCTTGCGTTCATTGGGCGTGGGCCGCGCCGAAGCGGCCGATCGCATCGCCAAGAACCTCAAGCTGATGAACCTGGAGGGCTACGAGTCGGCCTACCCGCACCAGCTGTCGGGCGGCATGCAGCAGCGGGTGGCCATTGCGCGCGCCTACGTGCTCAACCCCGACGTGCTGCTGATGGACGAACCCTTTGGCGCGCTCGACGCCCAGACCCGCACGGTGATGCAGGAAGAGCTGCTGCGGGTGGGCCGCGCCAACCCGCGTACGGTGATGTTCATCACCCACGCGGTGGACGAAGCCGTCTACCTGGCCGACCGCGTGGTGGTGATGACGCGCCGGCCCGGCGCGATCAAGGAAATCATCGACGTCAAACCCGTGCGTGACGCCGAAGACTGGCAGCGCCACGAGCGCATTGAGGACGTGATGGACCTGGAGTCCTTTGTCCATCTGCGCACCAAGATCTGGCGCCTGCTGCGCGAGCAGCACAACCCGGGCGACCATTGATGCCCCAACCCGCAAGACCCTGAACCGTCCGATCCCTCAAGCGTTTTTTCGACCCCCGTTTCCCGAGCACCCGTGCTCGTTCTGTCAACCCTGGCCTGGAGCCCACACCATGCAACGATTCATCCGCAACACCCTGTCCGCCACCGTCGCCGGGCTGGCCTTGATGGCCGCCGCCGGCCCCGCCCTTGCACAAGAACTGAAGGAAGTGCGCATCAGCTCGCAGCCCGCCTTGCTGGGCTCAGTGCCCTTCTTGCTGGCCGAAGAAAGGGGCTGGTGGAAGGAACTGGGCATCAAGGTCACCGTCACCAACTTCCCCGCCGGTGCACCGCAGGTGGCGGCCAGCAAGAGCTGGGACGTGGGCTACACCGGCGCCGTGCCGGCCGTGCTGGGTGCGGTGCGCTTCAACCTGCACACCATCGCGTTCAGCGACGACCAGTCGGCCACCAACGGCCTGTACGTGCGCGGCCCCAATGCCGACGCCACCATCAAGAACCCGGCCTCGCTGAAGGGCGGCACGGTGTTTCTCACCGGCAACTCCACCGTCGACCTGGCCGCCCGCATGTGCCTGCAAAAATTTGGCCTGGCCAAGGGCGATGTCACCGTGCGGTCCATGGGCCAGGCTGAAATCATCGCAGCGATGAGTTCAGGCAGCGCCGATGTCGGCGGCCTGTGGGCCCCCAACACCTACACCGTGGAAGAAAAGGCCGGCGCCAAATCCCTGTGCTCGGGCAAGGACGCCGGTGTGGTCATCCCCGGCAACATCGTGGTGCGTGCCGAGTGGGCCAAGGAAAACCCACAGCTGGTCGCCCGTTTCCTGGCGGTGTACCTGCGCGCGCAACGGGTCATGGCAGCCAACCGCAAAGAAGGTGTGGCGGTGATGAAGCGGCATTACGACGCCGGCGGCGTGAACATCTCGGACGCCGCGATGAACAAGGAATTTGAAGTCCGCCCGATGTGGGACCTGGCCGGCCAATTGGCCATGTTTGGCCGAGGCGCTCAAGCCTCGCGCGCCGACACCACGATGACCACCATCGCCGGGTTCATGAAAGAGGTGGGCTCGCTGCGCGCCGACGAAGCCCTGCCGGACGCCAAGGTCTACGTCACCGACGAGTACCTGCGCCTGGTCGAGCGTGACCCGCAACTGAAGGCCTTTGCCAACCGCAGCAACTGAGCGCGCAGCATGGCCATCACCTACCTGAAAAAGGCCGACCCACCGGTGCAGGCCATCGACACCGCCACGCAGGACACCGTGCGGCGCATGCTGGACGAGATCCGCTCTGGCGGCGAAGAAGCGGTGCGCCGCTACGCCCACGACCTGGACGGCTACAGCGGCCCCATCGTCTTGGGTGAGGAACACTTTGCGGCGGCCAGCAAGGCCTTGTCTCCCGGCATCAAGGAGGACATTCGCTTCGCCCGTGACCGCGTACAAGACTTCGCGCAGCGCCAGCGCGACTCCTTGCACGAGTTCAAGGCCGAGCTGCTGCCAGGCCTGATGACCGGCCAGCGTTTGATCCCCTGCAACACCGCCGGCTGCTATGTGCCGGGTGGCCGTTATGCACACGCGGCCAGCGCCATCATGAGCGTGGGCACTGCGCAGGTGGCCGGTGTGAAGCACATCGTGGCCACGTCTCCAGCCAACAAGGACCACGGCGTGCACCCGGGCATCCTCTACGCCATGCAGCTGTGCGGTGCGCACACGGTGTTGGCGCTGGGTGGCGTGCAGGCCATTGCCGCGCTGGCTTACGGCACCTTCAGCGGCCATGAGGCCGACATCATCGTCGGCCCCGGCAACCGCTTTGTGGCCGAGGCCAAGCGCATGCTGTTTGGCCGCGTTGGCATTGACGTGGTGGCCGGGCCCACCGAGTCGGCCATCATTGCCGATGAAACGGCGGACCCCGACGTGGTAGCGGCCGACCTCATCGGCCAGGCCGAACACGGACCCGACTCACCGGTGTGGCTGTTCACCACCTCCAAGGCCTTGGGTGAAGCCGTGATCGAGCGCGTGCCGGCCGTCATCGCAGCACTGCCCGACCTGGCCCGCCACGCCGCCACCGCGGCCTGGCGCGACTACGCCGAAGTGCTGGTCTGCGACAGCCGCGAGGAAATGGCCACCGTCAGCGACCGCTACGCCAGCGAACACCTGCAGGTGCTGGCCCAGGACCTCGACTGGTGGCTCCAGCGGCTGACCAACTACGGCTCGCTGTTCCTGGGCGAAGAAACCACCGTGGCCTATGGCGACAAGTGCAGTGGCCCGAACCACATCCTGCCCACCAAGGGCGCAGCGCGCTACACCGGCGGGCTGTATGTGGGCAAGTTCATCAAGACCGTGACCTGGCAGCGCCTGACACGCGACGCCTCGCGCACCGTGGGCCAGGTGGCGGCGCGCATCTCCAGGCTGGAAGGCATGGAAGGGCACGCCCGCACCGGCGATGTGCGGCTGCACAAGTACTACCCGGAAGAAACCTTTGACCTGGGCACGCTGGGCGGCAACGTGCGATGAGCCCGTCCACCGGCCCTGCCTTGAAGCTGGACCTGACCCAGCAAGAACCCATACCCGCGGCCGGTGTGCAGGCCGCGCTGGCGGTGATGGCCAGCGGCCAGTTGCACCGCTATGGCGAAACCGGCGGCAAGCCCAGCGAGGTGTCGGCGCTGGAAGCCGAATTTGCGGCCCAAATGGGCAGCCGCTTCTGCGTGGCCTTGAACTCCTGCGGCTCGGCCATGTTCGTGGCGCTGAAGGCCGCAGGCGTCAAGCCCGGCGACGCGGTGCTGTCGAACTGCTTCACGTTGGCACCCGTTCCCGGCGCCCTGGCCCACGTGGGTGCGGTGCCGGTGCTGGTGGACGTGACCGACGACTGCACCATCGACCTGCAAGACCTGGAGCGCAAGGCCACCAGCAGTGGCGCCAAGACCTTGCTGCTGTCGCACATGCGCGGGCACATCTGCGATATGTCCGCGCTGATGGCCATCTGCCAGCGGCACGGCGTGCAAGTGATCGAGGACTGCGCCCATACGATGGGTGCCAGCTGGGCTGGGCAGCCCACCGGCACCTGGGGCCGCATTGGCTGCTTCAGCCTGCAAAGCTACAAGCACGCCAACGCAGGCGAAGGCGGCCTGCTGATCACCAACGACGAAGACATCGCGGCACAGGCGGTGCTGTTTTCGGGCAGCTACATGCTCTACCGCTCGCACACCGTGCGCCCGCCCGATGACGTTTTTGAACGCTGGAAGTACCAAACGCCCAACTTCAGCCTGCGCATGAGCAACTTGGCCGCCGCCGTTGTTCGCCCTCAGCTCGGCGCCGTGCTGACTGAGCGTTGCCAGCGCTGGAACCAGCGTTATGCCTGGATGGCCCGGGCTCTGAGCACCCTGCCCCACGTGCGTCTGCCGGTGCGGCCACCCGAAGAACAGTTTGTCGCCAGTTCCATCCAGTTCAGCTTGACGGACTTGTCACGACAGCAGGTGGTGGCGGTGCTGGCGGCCTGCGCGCAGCGCGGCCTGCACATCAAATGGTTTGGTGCCGATGAGCCGGTGGGCTTCACCAGCGTGTGGACCCACTGGCGCTACTTTGGCCAGCCACAGGCCCTGCCCCAGGCCGAGCGTGTGCTCAGCCGGCTGTGCGACATGCGGCTGCCTTTGACCCTGAGCGAGGCCGATTGCCAGGCCATGGCCGACGTGCTGCGCGACAGCCTGGCCCACTTCAGCTCGCCGGCCCAGGCTCAGCCGGCCTTGGGATGAGCGCGCCTTTGGGCACCGCGCCGCTGCCCCTGGTTGGGCCGCTGTTCTCGCTGCAAGGCCGCACGGCCTTGGTCACCGGCGGCGCCAGTGGCATCGGCTTGGCGGTGGCCACCGCACTGGCCGGCGCCGGTGCGCGCGTGGTGCTGTGCAGCCGCCGCGCAGCCGTGCTGCAAGCGGCCTGTGCAGGCTTGCAGGCGCAGGGCGCGCAAGCCGCCTGGATCGAGGCGGATCTGGCCGACCGCAGCGCCCTGGCCCAGGTGGCCGCCGCCAGCGCCGCCGCTTTTGGCGCGCCCGACATCGTGGTGCACGCCGCCGGCATGAACCTGCGCCAGCCCTGGGCCGACGTCAGCGACAGCAGCTGGAACGAACAGCTCGACGTGATGCTGGCCGCGCCCTTTTTCTTGTCGCGCGCGCTGGTGCCCGCGATGGCCGCCCAGGGCTGGGGGCGCATTCTGTGCATCGCCTCGCTGCAGTCCGAACGCGCCTTTGCCAACAGCGTGCCCTATGGCGCGGCCAAGGGCGGCGTGATGCAACTGGTGCGTGCCATGGCCGAGGCCTGGTCCACGCAAGGCATCACCGCCAACGCCATCGCGCCGGGCTTTTTCCCGACGGCGCTGACCAGCCCCGTGTTTGGCGACGAAGCACGCTTGCAAGGCATCCGGGCCCAAACCGCCAGCGGCCGTACCGGCGAACTGGCTGACCTGCACGGCGCGGCCATCTTTCTGGCCAGCCCGGCGGCCAGCTACATCACCGGGCAGACGCTGTATGTCGACGGCGGCTTCAGCGCCAAGTGACGTTAGCAATCCTCCGTCGGCCATGAACGCTCTTCAACCCTCCGTCCAACAGGCCCCCCATGAAAGCCCTGGTCTACACCCAACCCGGTGAACTGCAACTGCAAGAGCGCCCCATGCCCGAACTGGTGGCGGGCGACGTGGTGCTGAAAATCGAAGCCGTGGGCATCTGCGGGTCCGACATGCACGCCTGGCACGGCCACGACCCACGCCGCCAACCCGGGCTGGTGCTGGGGCACGAGTTTGTCGGCGCCATCATCCAAAGTGCAGCCCGCGGGTTTGACGTGGGCACACGCTGGACCGGCAACCCCTTGATCACCTGCGGTGAATCAGCAAGGATGTGCGATTACTGCGTGCAGGGCCGCAACAACCTGTGCAGCAACCGCACCATGGTCGGCATGACCCGGCCCGGCGCTTATGCCGAGTACATGAGCATCCCGGCCGCCAGCCTGGTGGCCATGCCGCAGGACATGCCCGCCACGGCAGCCGCGCTCACCGAACCCGCGGCCACCGCCTGGCACGCCATCAACCTGTCGATGCGCGCGCTGGTGCGGCCGCTGCACGAGTGCAAGGTGCTGATCATCGGCGGCGGTGCCATCGGCATGCTGGCGGCGCTGTTGCTCAAACACCTGGGCGTGCCGGACCTGACGGTGACCGAACTCAACCCGCTGCGCCGCCAGACGCTGCAAAGCGCGGTGGGCTGCAAGGCCATCGACCCCCGCCAGCAGCCGCTGCAAGAGTCGGCCTTCGACTACGTGATGGACGCCGTGGGCAGCAAGATCACGCGCCAACAGGCCTTTGCCAGCATCCGGCCCGGTGGCGTCATCATGCACATTGGTCTGCAAGACTGGGCCAGCGAGATCGACATGCGCAAGCTCACGCTGGCCGAGATCACGCTGCTGGGCACCTACACCTACACCACCGCCGACCTGCGCGCCACGGTGGACGCGCTGCACCGCGGTGTGTTTGGCGACTTGAGCTGGGTTGAAGAACGCACACTGGCCCAAGGCCCGCAGGCCTTTGTCGACCTGGACCAGGGCAAGAGCGCGTCGGCCAAGATCGTGCTGATGCCTTGAAGCGCCATTACCCTGCCGCGCTGCTGCACTGACGCGCTGATTTGCAGCCGCTTAACGCACCACCGTTCCCACGCACTGCCCACACCCAGGAGACCCCCATGGTCCGTTTGCTTTCGCTTTTGGCACTGTCTCTGCTGGCCTGCACGACCGCTGGGGCCCAACCCGCCTTCCCCAACAAGCCCGTGACCCTGGTGGTCCCCTTCCCGGCTGGCGGCGCACTCGACATCGTGGCCCGCGCACTGGCCGAAGAGATGCGCAAGCACCTGGGTCAGCCTGTGATCGTCGACAACCGCGCCGGTGCCGGTGGCACCGTGGGCTCAGCCCAGGTGGCGCGTGCACCCGCTGACGGCTACACCATCTTGCTGGGGTCGGTGGCCACCCATGCCATCGCGCCGGGCGTGTATCGCAACCTCACATACGACGCGCTGAAAGACTTTGCGCCCATCACGCAAGTCACCGCCTCGCCGCTGCTGCTGGCCAGCTCCGCCACGCTGAACGTCAAGAGCCTGCCTGAGCTGCTGGCTGCCGCACGCGCCCAGCCGGGCAAGCTGAACTACGGCTCCACCGGCAATGGCACCGCCGTTCACCTGGCCGGGGCCATGCTGCAATCCGCCGCCCGCCTGGACGTGGTCCACGTGCCCTACAAGGGCGGCCCGCAGGCGGTCAACGCGCTGATCACCGGTGAAGTCGCCTACATGGTGGTCAATGTCGAACTCGTGCTGCCCCAGGTACAGGGCGGCAAGGCACGCGCGCTGGCGGTCACTGGCAAACGCCGACTGGCGGCCTTGCCCGACGTGCCCACCATGAGCGAAGCCGGGCTGGGCGACGTTGACGCCTCGACCTGGTTCGGGCTTTTTGCGCCGGCGGGCACCCCCAAAGACGTCGTCGGGCGCTTGCAACGCGACGCCACCACCGCGCTGCGCACGCTGAAGGAATCGTTCGCCAAGCAAGGCGATGAAACCGTCGCCTCGACGCCCGACGAGTTTGCCGCCCACGTGCGCGCCGAGCACGCCGGGTGGGGCAAGCTGATCAAGGACCTGGGCGTGAAGATCGATTGAGGTGGGTTGATGCCAAGCCGGTAGAAGCCCAGCCGGTGGAAGCCGGTTCGATTTCCAGATCGCCTAACCAAGGAACCGACGTGAAGCGCCCCAACATCCTGTTCATCATGGCCGACCAACTGGCGGCCACCGCCCTGGCCGCCTATGGCCACAAGCTGGTCAAGACGCCCCACCTCGACCGGCTGGCAGCGCGCGGCACGGTGTTTGAAAACGCCTATTCGCCCAACCCGATCTGCGCGTCGTCGCGCTTTGCGATGATGTCGGGGCAGCGTTCGTCGCGCATCGGCGCCTTTGACAACGCGGCTGAGTTCCCGGCTTCGGTGCCCACCTTCGCGCACTACCTGCGCGCGCTGGGTTACCACACCTGCCTGTCGGGCAAGATGCACTTTGTCGGCCCGGACCAACTGCACGGCTTCGAAGACCGCGTCACGACCGACATCTACCCATCCGACTTTGGCTGGACGGCCGACTGGGAAAAGAAGGTCGAGCCTTATGCACCCAGCCAGATGAGCATGCGCGGCATCGTGGAGTCAGGCCTGTGCGTGCGTTCGCTGCAGATGGACTACGACGACGACGTGGCCCACCAATCGGTGCAGTGGCTGTACGACCACGCCCGCCGCCCGCAGGCCGACCCCTTCATGCTGGTGTCGTCCTTCACGCACCCGCACAACCCCTTCACGATCTCGCGCGAGTACTGGGACTTGTACCGGCACGACCAGATCGAGATGCCCGCGGTGCCCTTCATTCCGTATGAAGAACGTGACCCGTGGAGCCAGCGCTACTACAAGTTGATCCGCCAGGACGAGCACCGCGTGACCGACGAGATGATCCTGTCGGCCCGCCACGCCTACTACGGCATGGTCAGCTACATCGACCACAAGGTCGGTCTGTTGTTGGACGCGCTGGACAAGACCGGCGCAATGGACAACACCGTCATCGTCTTCACCGCCGACCACGGCGAGATGCTGGGTGAGCGCGGCATGTGGTTCAAGTTCAACCCGTACGAGCAGTCGATCAAGGTGCCGCTCCTCATCAGCGCCCCGGGCGCGCCCGCTGCACGACGCGTGGGCCAGAACTGCTCATTGGTGGACCTCTTGCCCACGCTGCTGGACCTGGCCACCGACGGCCAGCCGCCGGCCCTGGCCGACCCCATCGACGGCCACAGCCTGAGCCCGCTGCTGCATGGCAGCGACCCGGCCTGGACCGACGAGGCCTTGATCGAGTTCACTGGCGAAGGCGTGCACGCACCCGCGCTGATCTTGCGCCAAGGCCACACCAAATACGTCTACTGCGAAGGCGACCCGGGCCTGCTGTTCGACCTGAAGAACGACCCATCCGAACTGCGCAACCTGTGCCTGGACCCCGCCTTCAAGGCCATGGCGCAGCGCTTTGTGGACGACATCGAACGACGCTTCGAGCCCGACCGCATCAAGCGCGAAGTGCTGGCCAGCCAACGCCGCCGGCTCTTCTTGCACACCACCCTGATCAAAGGCACCCATACCCCGTGGGACTTTGAAGTGCGCAAGGATGCGTCCAAGCAGTACGTGCGCAGCGTGGGCAGCACCAGCACCACGGCCACCAAGGCCAAGGCGCGGTTTCCGTTTGTGCCGTCCGTGCCGCCAGATACGCCGCGCAAGCCTGGGAAGGTTTGAGGGACGGTGGCTGCGGCGGGAATCGGCCCGTTCCGGTCAATCTCGGGCGGCCGGTTTGGATTCAGCCCATGACGATCCTTTCGTCTGTGCAGCAACCGTTGAAGCGGAGAGCGCACGTGACCAGCGCCTGATCGACCCATGGAGGTGGAGGGCAGCAAAACCCGGTCGATGAGCACGCGCCGCTGATCACGGCGGCGCCACTGGTGGGCACCGCGCCGGGCCGGCGCGTCGCCAGACCTGGGTCTGGCAGACGAACAGCACGCAGCCGCTGACGACCAGGGTCGAGTCCGAGCGCAGGTGCAGCGAACCCTTGTAGTCGCGGCCATCCTCCGGGTTGTAGAGGCGGCCGCCGTTCCATTGGCCCTGCTCCGCCAGCTTCATCTGGTCGATGACCGGCTTTCCGATCAAAGGTGTCTTGTCGGCGATGCCCTGAGGCTTGTCGTCCCAGAGCCAGGCGATGCGCCCGCACACGGCACCGTCGCCGCAGGCCTCGATGCGCACGCGGGCATTGAAGCCCGGTGTCCACCACTCGCCCTGCACACCACGGCCCGGTTCGGCGGCGGATGGGGCCGTCGCCATCACGGCCAGCCACAGCGCGGCCGCCTTCATGCCGCAGCCTCGTGGCGAACCGCAGCGGCGAATCGTTCGTCACCGTAACGCAGGTACTCCGGGTCCTCGGTCCCGCACCAGCTATCCCACCAGGTGAAGTACAGGCCATAGTTACCGCGGTTGCGCGCATGGTGGAAGTGGTGGTGGCTGACCGGCGTGATCCAGCTGAGCCAGCCGCGCGGCGTCCAGCGCCAGGGGAACAGCTCGTGCGCACAGTGGCCGATGGCGTTACGCAGGATCATGTGCAGCAGGAAGATCCCGAGCACGCCGGCGTGCACCGGCACCAGCAGCAGGAACATCGGCAGGAACACGGCCTGCACCAGTGCCTCGACCGGATGAAAAGCATAGGCCGCCCATGGGGTGGGGTGCAGCGAGGCATGGTGGCGCCCGTGCACGGCGCGGAACCAGCGCCGGTGGTGCAGGGCGCGGTGCGTCCAGTAGAACCAGGCGTCGTGGGCGACGATGACCAGCACGAGGCTCGCCCACCACCAGGCCCAGCCGCGGCGAGCCACGTCCGGATAGACCTCGACCGTGCCATTGGCTTTCAGCAGCCAGATCAACAGCCCGTTGGCGGCAAAGATCACCACCGTCGAGAGCGAGTAGGCGATCTCGCGGCGCACCTGCCCTGGCGCGGGCACGGCGTCGAGGATGCGCCGGCCGACCAGACGGCGGCGCAGCAGCACGTTGACGACGAGCCACACCGCACCCGCGGCGAGCGCATAGCGCAGGAAGTCGGACATCAGCACGGTCAGTGCCATTTGTGCCACGGAGGACGGCAGCGGCGGGTCTTGCATGGGAGGCTCCGGTTGGATGGAAAAGCCGCATGCTCGGTGCCGGCGCGCCGGCAGTCTTGCCGATTCGTCGCGATGTCTGGCCGATTCCTCGTCAGACAGCGCCGAAAACCGCTGCGCTGTCAGCCGGGAGACCGCGGCTGCGCCAGGCGCATGCCGACGCGGTACTCGGTAGGCGTCATGCCGAAGCGCAGGCGAAACGCCCGGTTGAACGGTCCGATCGAACCGTAGCCGCAGTCCAGCGCGAGGCTCAGGATCGGCAGGTCTTCGCTGGCCAGCCGCGCTGCCGCTTCCTGCAGACGGTGGTGGTGCAGGAAGTCGTTGAAGTTGCGGTAACCGAGCTGCTGGTTGATCAGGGCGCGCAGCGCCGCTTCGCCCATCCCCAGGTCGGCAGCCAGGGCTGCCACGCTCAGCCCCTCGCGGCGGTAGGCGTGCTGCTCGGTCATGGCCTGGCGCAGCCGCTTGAGGGTTGGGCTCTCCTCAGGCGCCACCTGCAGCGCCAGTGCCACGGTGGATGGCGACTCGGCGGCTCGATCTGGGTCCGTTACCACGGGCGGCAGCCCAAGGACGGCGTCAAGCGACCGGCGCGCGACGAGCAAGGCCAGCGCCAACGCCACGATGCCGATGCCCGCCACGTGCAAGGCCGGCAGCAGCAGGCCCACCGGGCGATCGCGCACGGCGAGCTCGACGGCCAGCGCGATCGCGGCGTACAGGCCAATACCCAGGGCGACCCAGCGCCGGGCCATGCGCCGGGGTTCAACCAGATCGTCGCGCCAGCCGCGCAGCACCTCCCACACCGCTGCGGCGATAAAGGCCACCATCGCCACGGCATGCACAGCCGTCAACGACCCGCGGCCAGGGTCCGCACCGCCGGCCAGCAGGGCATCGAGACGCGGCGCATGGGCGGACAGGCCCAGCGCGACCATGCCGGCGCCGGCTGCGAGAAATGGCCAGTCCCAGCGGAAACGGTCGTCGAACAGCCCGCGGGCGGCCAGCCAGAGCCAGACCGTCGAGCTGGTGCACAGGGCGAGTACGCCCCAGACCAAGGGGCGAGGAACCTGCGCCAGCAAGGCGGTCCTTTGGCAGAACAGGTAGGCCACCAGTGAGAGGGTGAAGATCCACAACGCGGCGCGCGCGGCAGGCCGCGGCCCGCGGCCCATCGGGTTCGCCGCATGAAACAGCAGCACGCCGCCCACGGCGCCACGCAGCAGCAAATCCCAATGCAGGGCGTCTGTCACGGCCATGGTTCGGCCATGGGTTCTGCTGGACCGAAGGGCCGCCGGCGAGCCGCCAGGGAGATATCGCCACCGATCCGAATCCAGCAAAGACTCTGATACAGATGCATGGCTTGACTGTATCGGGCGCCGCACAAGCCTACGGCTGTGTGACCGGCGTCCAGCTCCCACCGCTCCGGCTTGCACGCGGTCAGCTGGCCTGATCCCTGTCCAGCGACCTCATACTGCCGGCCCAACCCACTGCTGCGAGTGCAACCATGGACACCGAACACTTCGACGCCATCATCGTCGGCGCCGGCCAGGCCGGGCCGGCCATCGCCGCCCGCTGCAGCCGTGAAGGGCTGAAGACGGCCGTCATCGAGCGGCATCACTTTGGCGGCACCTGCGTCAACGTGGGCTGTGTGCCGACCAAAACGCTGGTGGCCAGTGCACGCGCCGTGCGGCTCGCGCAGCGCGGGGCCGAGTTCGGTTTCGACGTGGCGGGCCTGCGCGTGGACATGGCCCGCGTGATGGCGCGCAAGGACGCCATCGTCGCGAAATCGCGCGAGGGCGTGGAAACCTGGATGCGCGGCTTGAAGGGCACCGAGGTCATCGTCGGCGATGCCTCGTTCGTCGGCCCGGGCACGCTGGCGGTGGGTGGGCGCCGCCTGAGCGCGCCACGCATCTTCCTGAATGTCGGTGGACGCGCGGTGCGCCCCGCGCTGCCGGGCATCGACACGGTGACGACGCTGGACAACGTGTCCGTGATGGAACTCGACGCGGTGCCCGAACACCTGGTGATCGTCGGCGGCAGCTACATCGGCCTGGAGTTCGCGCAGCTGATGCGCCGCCTGGGCGCCGCCGTGACGGTGGTGGAGCGTTCGGCACGGCTGCTGCCGCGGGAGGACGCCGACGTGTCCGACGGCATCCGCGCGATCCTCGAGGCCGAAGGCGTGCGCTTCGAGCTGGGCGCCGAATGCCTGTCGCTCGCGCCCACGGAGCGTGGCATCGTCGTCGGTGCCGCCTGCGGCGGTGGCGAGGGCATCACCGGCAGCCATGTGCTGCTGGCCGTTGGCCGCCAGCCCAATACCGACGGCCTGGAGCTTGATCTGGCCGGCATCCGCACCGACGCCCGCGGCTACATCGAAGTCGACGACCAGTGCCGCACCAGCGCCGAAGGCGTCTGGGCCGTGGGCGATTGCAACGGGCGCGGTGCGTTCACGCACACCTCCTGGAACGACCACGAGATCGTGGTGGCGAACCTTTTCGACGACGACCCGCGCCGCATCGGCGACCGCATCCCTTGCTACGCGCTGTTCATTGACCCGGCGCTCGGCCGCGTCGGCATGACGGAAACCGAGGCGTTGGCCAGCGGCAAGCGCGTTCTGCGCGCGAAGATGCCGATGCAGCGCGTTGGCCGCGCCCGCGAAGCTGGCGAGACCCAGGGCTTCATGAAGGTGCTGGTGGACGCCGACACGCAGCGCATCCTGGGTGCGGCCATCCTCGGCATGAACGGCGACGAAGTGGTGCATGCGCTGCTCGACATCATGGCGGCCGACCAGCCGTACACCGTCATCTCGCGGGCCGTGCACATTCATCCAACCGTGAGCGAACTGGTGCCGACCTTGCTGCAGCAACTCAAGCCAGCCTGACGCGTCAGGGGCCGCGCCGGCTGGGTACTTGGACATGAACTTCCGCCTTCGGGCGGAGAAGTCGGCCGGCTGTGTGCTCGCCTTGGGTCGAAACCAGAAGCAGGACATCACCCGCTGAACCGCCTGCCAACGGTTTTGCCGTTCAACCGCACCGCCCTATCAGCCGGAACGGCTTGCCGGCACCAACCCAGCTCGGCGGAGCAGGCTCTTTGCTCTGGATGCCTGCTTGGTTGCCTGGCTGTGCACTGATGCAGTCTTGCCCCGTCATCACACCCCGTGAAGCCCACCTGGACTTGCATCGCCAAGTTGACACGCACCCGTCACATTGCCCTTCTACCATTCGAGAATCATGGAATGGTTAGCCACCCGGCCGACCGGTCGACACCGCTCGGAGATTGAAATGAGAGTTGGCATCAACGGCATGGGCCGCATCGGCCGCCTGGCTTTGCGCGCCGCGATGGGCGCGGCCCAACGGCCGGGCGACGACCCGCGGGCCCACCACCGGCTGGATGTGGTGCACCTCAATGAGCTCAAGGGCGGCGCGGCGGCCACCGCGCACCTGCTGGCCTTTGACAGCGTGCAGGGCCGCTGGCGCGCCGACATCGCGGCCGATGGTGAGCACAGCATCCGCATCGATCAGAAGCAACTGGCCTTTTCGTCGCACGCCACGTCCAGCGAAATTCCCTGGGGCGACCTGGGTGTGGACCTAGTCCTGGAATGCACCGGCAAATTCTTGACGCTTGAGACCCTGCAAGGCCACCTGGACCGCGGCGCCAAGCGTGTGATCGTGGCCGCGCCGGTGAAGGTGGGCGGCGTGTTGAACATCGTGGTCGGCATCAACCACCACCTGTACCAGCCCGCC